>NZ_JBHXUW010000005.1:0-189162 GCF_042672475.1 Streptomyces sp. NPDC127177 | reverse complement strand
GGGGCACGAAGGCCCCGGACCACCCCTCCGGTGTGTCTCAGCCGGACGTCGTCCCGCTGCTCGCCAGCGCCTCGGAGAGCTCCCTGGCGGCCTGCTGGAGGATCGGCACGATCTTCTCGGTGGCCGCCTCGGTCACCCGGCCGGCCGGGCCCGAGATCGAGATCGCGGCCGAGGTGGGCGAGTTGGGGACCGAGACCGCCAGACAGCGGACCCCTATCTCCTGCTCGTTGTCGTCCACCGCGTAGCCCGCCCTGCGGACCTGGTCCAGTGCGTCGAGGAAGCCCTCGGGAGTGGTGATCGTCTTCTCGGTGGCGGCCGGCATCCCGGTACGCGAGAGCAGTGCCCGCACCTCGTCCGGCGGGGTGTGCGCGAGCAGCGCCTTGCCGACACCGGTGGAGTGCGGCAGCACCCGGCGGCCGACCTCGGTGAACATGCGCATCGAGTGCTTGGACGGCACCTGTGCCACGTACACGATCTCGTCGCCGTCGAGCAGCGCCATGTTCGCGGTCTCGCCGGTCTCCTCGACCAGCCGCGCGAGATACGGGCGGGCCCAGGTGCCGAGCAGCCGTGCGGCGGATTCGCCCAGCCGGATCAGCCGGGGGCCGAGCGCATAGCGCCGATTGGGCTGCTGGCGCACGTATCCGCAGACCACGAGCGTGCGCATCAGCCGGTGAATGGTCGGAAGCGGGAGTCCGCTGCTCGCCGAGAGCTCGCTCAGGCCGACCTCGCCCCCCGCATCGGCCATCCGCTCCAGCAGATCGAAGGCGCGCTCCAGGGACTGCACACCCCCGCTGGGGCCGGCGGGCTTGGAGTCGGAAGTGCTGGCGTGGGACGGCGGCACGTCAACGGTCCTTTCGAAGCGGAAGAGCAAGGCAGCAGCCTACCGGGCGCTTCCCGATCGGCCCACTGTTGCGGTGCGGCGTCCTGGCCGGTCAGGGCCCGTTTGTCCGGGTGTCCGCGGCGGCTCCGGCGGTTCTGCGACCCCGCGTCTGGCCTATTCTACGTTCCGCTCTCCGAAATTGTTCTTTTACTTTGTGGAAATCTCCAGTCGCTGTCCCGGATGGTCGGCTGGGCGGGCGGCACGGAACATGGGGTCTTGACGAGCTGCCTCCCCCGAGTGAAGACTCCTTCAACAGTTCGTTGAATTATTGAAGTGAGGTGTACGGGTGTCCGGTACGGACGTGAAGCTGGTCCTGCGCTCGACGCGCGTCGTCACTCCCGAGGGGACCCGGCCCGCCACGGTCGTCGTCACCGCCGGGACGATCGACGCGGTCCTGCCGTACGACGCCGAGGCGGAGCCCGGCGCCCGGCTGGAGGACTTCGGCGACGACGTCCTGCTGCCCGGCCTTGTGGACACCCATGTCCATGTGAACGACCCCGGGCGTACCGAGTGGGAGGGCTTCTACACCGCCACCCGCGCCGCCGCGGCCGGCGGGATCACCACCCTGCTCGACATGCCGCTCAACTCCCTCCCGCCGACCACCACCGTGGCGAACCTGCGCGTCAAACAGCAGGTGGCAGCGCCCAAGGCGCACGTCGACACCGGTTTCTGGGGCGGCGCGATCCCCTCCAACGTGAAGGACCTGCGCCCGCTGTACGAGGCCGGGGTCTTCGGCTTCAAGTGCTTCCTCTCGCCCTCCGGCGTCGAGGAGTTCCCCGAGCTGGACCAGGAGCAGCTGGCCCGGTCGATGGCGGAGATCGCCGGATTCGGCGGGCTGCTCATCGTGCACGCCGAGGACCCGCACCACCTGGAGTCGGCGCCGCAGCGCGGCGGCCCCGCCTACGCCGACTTCCTCGCCTCCCGGCCGCGCGACGCCGAGAACACCGCGATCGCGGGGCTGATCGCCCACGCCAAGCGGCTGAACGCCCGTATCCATGTGCTGCACCTCTCCTCCAGTGACGCGCTGCCGCTGATCGCCGCCGCCAAGCGCGAGGGTGTGCGCGTCACGGTCGAGTCCTGCCCGCACTTCCTCACCCTCACCGCCGAGGAAGTCCCGGACGGCGCGACCGAGTTCAAGTGCTGTCCGCCCATCCGCGAGGCGGCCAACCAGGACGCGCTGTGGGAGGGGCTCGCCGACGGCACGATCGACTGCATCGTCTCCGACCACTCGCCGTGCACCACCGACCTCAAGACGCCGGACTTCGCCTCCGCGTGGGGCGGCATCTCCTCCCTCCAGCTCGGACTGCCCGCCATCTGGACCGAGGCCCGCAGGCGCGGTCACTCGCTCGACGACGTCGCCCGCTGGATGTCCGCGGCCCCCGCGGAACTGGCCGGGCTGAGCACCAAGGGCGCCATCGAGGCCGGCCGCGACGCCGACTTCGCCGTCCTGGCACCCGACGCCACCTTCACCGTCGACCCGGCCGAGCTCTTCCACCGCAACCAGGTCACCGCTTACGCCGGCCGGACCCTGTACGGAGTCGTCAGGTCGACCTGGCTGCGCGGCGTACGCATCGCGGTGGACGGCACCCTGGCCGGGCCCACCGGACGCCTCCTCGAAAGGACTCGCTGACCATGACGGCGACCGCGCACTTCACCGGCGACGCGAACCCCTACGGCGGCGGCGACCCGTACGCCGACTACCGCACCGCCGACTTCCCCTTCACCCACCTCGTGGACCTCGCCGACCGCCGGCTCGGCGCTGGGGTGATCGCGGCGAACGACGAGTTCTTCGCGGAGCGCGAGAACCTGCTGAAGCCGGAGCCCGCCCACTTCGACCCCGAGCGCTTCGGGCACAAGGGCAAGATCATGGACGGCTGGGAGACCCGCCGCCGCCGCGGCGCGAGCGCGTCACGGCCCCACCCCGTGGACGAGGACCACGACTGGGCACTGGTCCGCCTCGGCGCACCCGGAGTGGTGCACGGGATCGTCGTCGACACCGCGCACTTCCGCGGCAACTACCCGCAGGCGGTCTCCGTCGAAGCGGTCTCGGTGCCCGGCTCCCCCTCGCCCGAGGAGCTCTGCGCCCCGGACGTGAAGTGGACAACGCTGGTACCCCGTACGGAGATCGGCGGCCACGCGGCCAACGGGTTCGCCGTCGACGCGGGGCAGCGCTTCACCCATCTGCGGGTCTGCCAGCACCCCGACGGGGGCATAGCCCGGCTCCGGGTCCACGGCGAAGTCGCCCCGGATCCGGCCTGGCTGACGGCGCTCGGCACCTTCGACCTCGTCGCACTGGAGAACGGCGGCCGGGTCGAGGACGCCTCGGACCGCTTCTACTCCCCGGCGACCAACACCATCCAGCCGGGCCGGTCCCGCAAGATGGACGACGGCTGGGAGACCCGCCGCCGGCGGGACAAGGGCAACGACTGGATCCACTACCACCTCGTCGAGCAGGCGGACATCCGGGCCGTCGAGATCGACACCGCGTATCTGAAGGGCAACTCCGCGGGCTGGGCCGGCCTTTCGGCCCGCGACGGGGAGAGCGGCGACTGGACCGCGATCCTGCCCAGGACCCGGCTGCAGCCCGACACGAACCACCGCTTCGTGCTGCCCGGGGCCGTACGCGCCGAACAGGTGCGCATCGACATCTTCCCGGACGGCGGGATCTCGCGGCTGCGGCTGTTCGGCTCACTGACCGAGGAGGGCGCGAGGCGGCTGACCGCCCGTCACATCGAACTGGGCGGCTGAACCCGCCCCCTCGCGGGGCTGCCCGTACGCGGGGACGCTGGGCTCAGAACTCCTCGTGCGTCTCGGGGTCCCCGCCGAACCGCTCCTGCGGCCCCGACGAGATGCGCGCCAGCTCGTCCGCCGTCAGCTCGAAACCGAAGAGGTCCAGGTTCTCGCGCTGCCGTCCCGGATCGGCTGACTTCGGGATCGGTACGGCTCCGAGCTGGGTGTGCCAGCGCAGCACCGCCTGCCCGGGCGTCACACCGTGCGTCGCCGCGACGGCGACGATATCGGGGTCGGCCAGCAGATCGTGGCCCCGGCCCAGCGGGCTCCAGCTCTCCGTGACGATGCCCTTGGCGGCGTGCACGGCTCGCAGCTCCTCCTGCGGCAGCCGCGGATGCATCTCGATCTGGTTGACGGCGGGCACCACCCCCGTCTCGCGCTCCAGCCGGGCCAGGTGGTCCGCGGTGAAGTTGGACACCCCGATCGAGCGTACGAGCCCGTCCTCCCGGAGCCGGATCATGGCCTTCCACGTCTCCACGTACAGATCGACGCGGGGCAGCGGCCAGTGGATGAGGTAGAGGTCCACATAGGAGAGGCCGAGATTGCGGCGGGACTCCTCGAACGAGGCCAGGGTCTTCTCGTACCCGTGCTGGCGGCCCGGCACCTTGGTCGTGACGAAGACGTCCTCCCGGGGCACACCGCTGCGGGTGATCCCGCGTCCGGTGCCGGACTCGTTGCCGTAGTTCAGCGCGGTGTCGACGAGCCGGTATCCGAGCCCCAGCGCGCCGGCGACGGCCTGCTCCGCTTCGTCGTTGTCCAGGGGCCAGGTGCCGAGCCCGACTGCGGGGACGGTACGGCCGTCGTTCAGGGTGTGCACCGGGGTCTCGGACATGTTCTTCCCTTCTCGCCGCTTGCTCCTGCCCGGTCAGCCTAGGCCGGGCAGGAGCAAGCGGCAGAGCGAAGGGAGCGCGGGGCGGGCCCGGTCACGGCCCCCGGCCCGCCTCGCGGTGCAACCGGGTGATGACCTCGTCGACCCCGCTGCACTCGTAGCCACGGAACTCAGGCCGCGTGACCGCCGTCCACCACGATCTCCGTACCCGTGATGTACGCGGCCTCGTCGCCGGCCAAGTAGGCGACGAGCGAGGCCACTTCATCGCTCGTGCCGAACCTGTCCAGGGCGGTGGCGGCCCGCTGCCCGGCCGCGAAGGGCCCGTCTGCCGGGTTGAGATCGGTGTCCACGGGTCCGGGCTGGACCAGATTGACGGTGATCCCGCGCGGGCCGAGCTCCCGGGCCAGCGGCTTGGTCAGTCCGGACAGCGCCGACTTGCTCATCGCGTAGAGCGTGCCGCCGGGGCCGCCGGCGAACCGGCTCAGGGCGGTACCGAGGGAGATGATGCGCCCGCCGCTCTCCATCACCCCGGCCGCCGCCCGGCAGGCCAGGAAGACGGCCCGCACGTTGACGGCGAGCACCCGGTCCACATCGGCGGTGGTGAGCCCCTCGATGGGGCCGAGCACGCCGATGCCCGCGTTGTTGACCAGGATGTCGAGCCGGCCGAAGGCCTCCGCCGCCCCGTGCACCGCCGCCGGGACGGCCTCCGGGTCGGCCGAGTCGGCGCGCAGGGCGATACCGCGACGTCCGCACGCCTCGATCTTCCGCACCACCTCCTGGGCGGCGGTCTCGTCCCGGGCGTACGTCAGTGCCACATCGGCGCCGTCCCGCGCGAGCCGCAGGGCGGTCGCGGCGCCGATTCCGCGGCTGCCGCCGGTGACGAGCGCGGCCCGGTTCGGAGTGACGCTGCTGGTGCTGTTCATCGTGGTTCCTGTCCGTTGCCGGTGGTGTCGCTTGCTGACAGGAACAAGGAAAGTCCCGCGGCGGAGCGGGTACCGGCGGGAAACGGACGGCCACTCCGGTACGCCGGGGTGCCGTCAACCGCCGTGCGGCGGGCGCCAGTCCGGCGAGCGCCCGAGCGTCGTCAGTACGAGCCGCAGGGCGTCCGCACCTGCCTCGCCACCGGCCTCTTGGTCGGGGGGCAGGGCAGGCCGGAAGGCCGCGTCCGGCCGTTCGCGCCGCTCCCCGCCGGGGACGCGCAGGGCGATCGGCAGCGCGGCCTCGACGACCTCCGGAGCGAAGGAGGTCCGCATGCCCAGTGCGGCCGCGGCGTCCCAGGAGTGCACGACGTAGTCGATGAAGTGGAACCCCATCGCGGTGGACGCGGGGAAGGCGGCGGTGGCGTCGATCTCCGGAAGCGCGAACCGCCGCTCCAGCACCCCCGGTCGCGCGAACGCCTCCAGCACCGCGCCGGCCGCCTCGCGGTACCGGGCGGCCGGATCGTCCCCGCCGGGGCGGACCTCCCACGCGGCCGCGTCGGCTCCCTCGCCCCGCGCGGCGGCGGCGAATCCGCGGTGCTGGGCGCCCATGTGCTCCACGAGCCGGCCCAGTGTCCACCGCGAGCAGGGTGTGGGCCGGTCCCAGTCCCCGGGGCCCGCGCTCTCCACGACGCGTACGGATTCCAGTACGGCGGCCCGGTCGAGCCGCACGATGTCCCTGCCGATGTCCACGGTCCGCTCTCCTCCGCTCGGTACTGCCGCCGTCACCGCCACGATACAACTAGACGAACGATCGTGCTGTTTGTTTGTTCGTGAAGCCCAGCGCGTGTGACGGCCCTGTGTGTGCGGCGGCCCTACGCCGTGACGGCCCTACGCCGTGACGGCCCTACGCCGTGGCGGCCCTGCGTTCGTGGCGGCCCTACGGGTCGGCCGGCAGGGACGACGGGTCCACCGCCACCGTCCGCAGCCGCCCGAGAATCGCCCGCGCCGCCCGCTTGTAGCTGTCGGAGCTGTCGCGGAGCACCGAATCGCCGTTGGCCAGCTCCAGGAACGCGATGATCTCGAAGGCGAGCTGGGCGACGTCGCAGTCCGCCCTGATCTCGCCCAGCACCCGCGCCTCCTCGATCCGCCGTTCCACGAACGCGACCCAGCCGGCCTGGGCCGCCACGATCGCGTCGTGCACCGCGCCCTGGCGCGCGTCGAATTCGGCGATGGCCGCGTAGAAGAAGCAGCCCCCCGGGAACACCCGCTGCTCCGAGTACGCGATCCAGCTCTCGTACAGCTGCCTGACCCGCCCCAGCCCGGCCGGAACCGCGCGCACCGGCTGGACGACGTGCTCGTCGTAGACCGCGACTGCCGCGCGCACGGTAGCGAGTTGGAGCTCCTCCTTGGAACCGAAGAGGGCGAACACGCCGCTCTTGCTCAGCCGGAGCTCGGTGGCGAGACGGCCGAGCGAAAGGCCTTCGAGGCCCTCCACCGACGCGACCGCGGCCGCGTGCGCGAGGACCAGCTGCCGGGTGCGGTTGCCCCGTTCGACCCTTCCGTCCTGGCGTGCTCCCGCCATCCGGCGACTCCGTGTTCGGTGAGGCGGGCAGGTGCGGGGCGGTTGCCGGCGGACCTGTCCCGGGGCTCGCCATTGTAGGAGGACGGCCGGTACCGTGATCGTTCCGCGTGCGAGCCAGTGAGGTCTCCACACCGCGTCTGTGGAGAACCAGGAGATCCGGGTGACCTCGATCGCCGCCGTGCCCTCCCTCGCCCCGCCCCGCCGGGCGTGGCTCACCGATCTGCCCGTCCTGCTGGTCGCGGTGGTCTGGGGTTCCAGCTATCTGGCCGCCAAGGGCATCACCACGGCGCAGACCGTCATCGCCGTCCTCGTACTCAGGTTCGCCGTCGTACTGCCCGTCCTGGTGATCGCCGGACGGCGCCGGCTGCTGGCCCTGAGCGCCGCCCAGTGGCGGGGCGCGGGACTGCTGGGCCTGGTGCTCAGCGGGATCTTCCTGGTGGAGACGTACGGAATCGTGCACACCTCGGCGACCAACGCCGGGCTCATCATCAGCCTCACCATGATCTTCACCCCGCTCGCCGAGGCCGCCGTGACACGGGTCCGGCCGACCGGGTCCTTCCTCGCCGCCGCCGCGCTCTCCGTGTCCGGCGTGGTGCTGCTGACCCAGGGCGGCGGATTCACCAGCCCCTCGGCGGGCGATCTGCTGATGCTCCTCGCAGCCCTCGCCCGCACCCTGCACGTCCTGCTGATGGCGCGCATCAAATCCGTGCGGTCGGCGGACTCGCTTTCGCTGACCACCGTCCAGCTCGGCAGCGCGGTCGCCGTCTTCGCCCTGCTGGCCGCCGTACCCGGAACCGGCGAGCCGCCATGGTCCGTCGCCGCCGGATTCGGCGTCCGGGAGTGGGGCGGGCTGCTGTTCCTGTCGGTCTTCTGCACGCTCTTCGCGTTCTTCGTCCAGATGTGGTCCGTACGCCGTACCTCGCCGTCCCGGGTCAGTCTGCTGCTCGGTACGGAACCCCTCTGGGCCGCCGCCGTCGGCATCGCGATCGGCGGCGAGCGGCTGGGCCCGGCCGGAGTGGTGGGAGCGGTCCTGGTGCTGGCGGGCACGGCCTGGGGACGCCGCAGCGCGGACGCGACCCCCGCGCCCGCCTCTACTCCTGCTCCTTCTCCTTCTCCTGCTCCTTGACCGCGTCCGACGCGATCATGACGGCGAGCCCCGTCACCACCAGCACGATGCTGACGAACAGCGAGTAGTCGCCGATGAACGGCAGTCGCCGCACCAGGCTGAAGAAGCTGAACCAGTCGATCCATTCATGGAGCAGCCCGGCGACGCCCTGGACGAAGAGCAGGAAGCCGACCGTCTCGCAGAGTTTCTTCATGGGCACGAGCCTGGCGGGAGGGGCGCCGGCGCCGCGTCGGCCGGTGGTCTGCGCCGCTGCGCCGAAAGTCTTTCCTTCCACGACTTTGGTCGCCTCCGGGCCCCGAACCACCGGAAGCCGCGATCCGGCTGCGTAGCTTTGTCGATATGACGCGCACGGAATACCCCTGGCTGCTGCCTTCGGCGATGGCCGACCCCGAGCTGCCGGGCGACCGGGGGACCCGTTCCCGCCGGACCGTACGCGACTGGGTCGTCGACATCATGGCCTTCCTCTGCGCGGCGGGCCTCGGGCTGGCCACCGTCGCCGCGATCGACGCCGACCACACCACACCCGACGGCATCGTCTTCATCGACTCGCTGGTCGGTGCCGCGGCCTGCTGCGCGCTGTGGGTGCGGCGGCGGTGGCCGGTCGGGCTCGCCGTGGCGCTGACGGCGTTGTCCGTCGTGGAGCCCGTCGCGGCCGGCGCCCTGCTGGTGGCGCTGTTCAGCGTGGCAGTGCACCGCCCGTTCCGCCCGGTCGCCGTCGTCGGCGCCGCCGCCCTGGCGGTCGCCCCCATCCAGCCCTATGTGCGCCCCGACCCGAACACCTCGTTCATCGCGTCCACGATCATCGGCGTCCTGCTGATCCTGCTGGTGCTCAGCTGGGGCATGGTCGTCCGCTCCAGACGCCAACTCGTGGTCACCCTGCGCGAGCGCGCCCGGCGCGCCGAGACCGAGGCCGGGCTCCGTGCCGAACAGGCCCAGCGCCTGGCCCGCGAGGACATCGCCCGCGAGATGCACGACGTCCTCGCCCACCGGCTGACCCTGCTCAGCGTCCACGCGGGCGCCCTGGAATTCAGGCCCGACGCACCCCCGCCCGAGGTCGCCCGCGCCGCCGGAGTCATCCGCGACAGCGCGCACGAGGCGATCCAGGACCTTCGCGAGATCATCGGAGTGCTGCGCAGCCCACGGGACAGCGAGGGCGACCGGCCGCAGCCCACCCTCGTCACGCTCGACGCGCTGATCGCCGAATCCCGGCTGGCCGGGATGGAGGTCACCCTCGACAACCGCCTCGCCGACCCGGCAGCGGCGCCCGCCGCCACCGGCCGCACGGTGTACCGCATCGCGCAGGAGGGCCTGACCAACGCCCGTAAGCACGCACCCGGCGCCGAGGTCACCGTCACGGTCGACGGCGGCCCGGGGCAGGGGATCACCGTCGAGGTGCGCAATCCGGAGCCCGACCGGCCCTTCGAGCAGGTGCCCGGATCAGGACAGGGGCTCATCGGCCTCACCGAACGCGCCACCCTGGCCGGCGGCCGTCTCGACCACGGGCCGGAGCCGGGCGGCGGGTTCGGGGTCCGGGCCTGGCTACCGTGGTCGTCATGACCACCCCGACTCCCGCCCCCGCCGGCCGGCCCGTCCGGCTGCTCATCGTCGACGACGACCCGCTCGTGAGGGCCGGACTCACCCTGATGCTCGGCGGCGCCGCCGACATCGACATCGTCGGGGAGGGGGCCGACGGCACCGAGGCGGCCGACCTCGTCGAACAACTCCGGCCGGACGTCGTCCTGATGGACATCCGGATGCCGGTCATGGACGGTCTGACCGCCACCGAGGAGCTGCGCGGCCGCCCGGACGCCCCCGAGATCATCGTCCTGACCACGTTCCACGCCGACGAACAGGTCCTGCGCGCCATCCGCGCCGGAGCCGCCGGCTTCGTACTCAAGGACACCCCTCCCGCGCAGATCGTCGAATCCGTGCGACGGGTGGCTGCCGGTGACCCGGTCCTGTCGCCCGCCGTCACCCGGCAGCTGATGGCCCGCGCCGCCGGCCCCGGCCGGGAGGAGCGGGAGGACCGTGCGCAACGGGCCCGCAGGCGCCTCGCGTTGCTCGCCGAACGGGAACGCGAGGTGGCGATCGCCGTCGGGCACGGCCGCTCCAACGCGGAGATCGCCGCCGCGCTCTATCTGAGCGTGGCCACCGTGAAGACCCAGGTGTCACGGATTCTCGCCAAGTTCGACTTCAACAACCGCGTCCAGATCGCCCTGCTGGTCCACGACGCGGGCCTGTTGGAGGACGACGACGGACACGGCCTGTCCTGAACCCTTCGTCCGGACCGGGCCCGGCGGCATACGCTGATCGGGCCGGTCCTGGCGGCCGGACCGATCAGACCGGGAGGGCGGGCCCATGTCCGATGTCGATGCGGATCTGCGCGGAGTGGCGGACTTCACCGCCAATCCCTACCCGTACTACGCGAAGATGCGCGCCGACGGGCCGGTGCACACCGTCCGGACCGACGACTTCGACCGGGTGTGGCTCGTCGTCGGGTACGACGAGGGGCGCGCGGTCCTGGCCGACCAGCGGTTCGGCAAGGACTGGCGGGCGCTGCCCGGCCAGTCGGGCGTGGGCGATCCGATCAACGCCAACATGCTGGAGCTGGACGCACCCGATCACACCCGGCTGCGCAAGCTGGTCGCCCGGGAGTTCACCCCGCGCCGGATCGAGGCGCTGCGGCCCCGGGTGCGGCAGATCACCGACGGACTGCTCGACGCGATGGTTCCCGCCGGGCGGGCGGATCTGGTCGACGCCCTCGCCTTCCCGCTGCCCATGACCGTCATCTGCGAGCTCATCGGCGTGCCCGACCTGGACCGGGACGCCTTTCGTCTGCTGTCGAACAGTGTGGTCTCACCGGCAGGCGCCCAGGAGGAGGGTGACGCGGTCAGCGCCATGGGTGGCTACCTCGCCGAACTGATCGAGGACAAGCGCCGCTCGCCGGGCGAGGACCTGCTGAGCGCGCTGATCGCCGCGCGGTACGAGGACGACGACGCGCTGTCACCCGACGAACTGGTCGGCATGGCCTTCCTGTTGCTCGTCGCCGGTCATGAGACCACGGTCAACCTGATCTCCAACGGGGTGCGGGCCCTGCTCGACCACCCGGAACAACTCGCCGATCTGCGAGCCGACTGCGGCCTCCTCGACGGGGCGGTCGAGGAAATGCTCCGCTACGAGGGCCCGGTGGAGACCGCCACCTTCCGCTTCGCCCGGGAGCCGGTCACGATCGGTTCACGCGCCATCGCGGCCGGGGACCCGGTCCTGGTCTCACTTGCGGCCGCCGGCCACGACCCCGGCCGCCATCCGGAGCCGGACCGCTTCGACATCCGCCGCGAGACGCAGGGGCATCTGGCCTTCGGGCACGGCATCCACTTCTGCCTGGGCGCCCCACTGGCCCGGATGGAGGGCCGCATCGCGATCCGGTCCCTGCTGGAACGGTGCCCCGGACTCGTGCTCGATCCGGACGCCGGAGAGCCGGACTGGCTGCCCGGCATGCTGATCCGGGGGACGCGCCGGGTCCCCGTGCGCTGGTGACAGAGAGGAACGTCATGACCGTGCTCGACCTGGAGGCGGCACAGAAGGTGCTCGACAGCCAGCCGTTCAGCAGGCTCGTCGGCGCGCGGATCACCGCGTTCGGCGACGGCGGGGCCACGCTGGAGATCGACGGCCGGGAGGAACTGAGGCAGCAGAACGGTTTCCTGCACGGCGGGGTCCTCGCCTACGCCGCCGACAACGCGCTCACCTTCGCCGCCGGAACGACGCTCGGTCCGGCCGTGCTGACGGGCGGCTTCTCCATCCAGTACCTTCGGCCCGCCACCGGCACCGGGCTCGTCGCGCGGGCGGACGTCGTGCACACCGGCCGCCGGCAGGCGGTGGCGCGCTGCGACCTGTTCGCCGTGGGCCGGGACGGCACCGAAACCCTGTGCGCGGTCGCCCAGGGCACCGTGCTCAGTGCCACGTCATCGTGAAGGAGCCCGTCTTGACCACGGAAGCGATATTCGACCTCGGCGCGCTCGGCGACCGGTTCACCCGCGACCCGTACCCCGTGTACGCGCGGTTACGGGCCCGCGGTCCCGTCCACCGGGTCCGGATGCCGGCGGGCACGCCCGCCTGGCTCGTCGTCGGGTACGAGGAGGGCCGGGCCGCTCTCGCCGACCAGCGGCTCTCCAAGCAGTGGAGCAGCGCATCGCCCGCCCTGGGGGTGAGCCAGGTCGCCTCGGGGACGTCCATGCTCAGCACGGACGCGCCCGTGCACACCCGGCTGCGCAAGCTGGTGACCCGCGAGTTCACCCCGCGCCGGATGCAGCAACTCGTCCCGCGTGTCCGGGAGATGACGGACGAGCTGCTCGACACGATGCTTGCGCTGCCGGGCCGCCGCACCGATCTCGTCGAGTCGCTGGCGTTCCCGCTGCCGATGTCCGTCATCTGTGAACTGCTCGGGGTGCCCTTCCTGGACCGCCGGGCCTTCCGGACGTGGTCCAACATCGCGGTGTCCTCCATCGACGCCGCGGAGCGCCGGAAGGCGACCGCGGACATGTCGGGCTATCTGGCCGGGCTCCTCGACGACAAGCGCGAACAGCCGGGCGATGACCTGATGAGCGCGCTGATCCACACGGCCGACGAGGAGGGGGACCGGCTCTCGGCCGAGGAACTGATGGGCATGGCCTGGCTGTTGCTCGTGGCGGGTCACGAGACGACGGTGAACCTCATCTCCAACGGGGTCCTCGCCCTGCTCACTCACCCCGAGCAGCTCGCTGCGCTGCGCGCGGACCCGGGCCTCATCGACAACGCCGTGGAGGAGATGCTCCGTTACGCGGGCCCGGTCGAGACGCCCACGTACCGTTTCACCACCGGGCCGTTCGAGATCGGCGGCACGGTGATACCGGGCGGGGGCGAACTCGTCCTGATCGCGATGGCCGACGCCAACCGGGACCCGGAGCGCTACCCGGACGCGGACCGCTTCGACATCACCCGGGACGCCCGCGGACACGTCGCCTTCGGACACGGGATCCACTACTGCCTGGGCGCGCCGCTGGCCCGCATCGAGGCCGCGGTGGCGATCGGCTCGCTGCTGGAGCGCTGCCCGGAGCTCGCCCTGGACACGGATCCGGAGGCGCTGGCCTGGCGTACGGGGATGCTCATACGGGGACCGGAGGGCCTGCCGGTCAGGTGGTGAGGGAGCCCCCTGCGGGCGACGGTGTTCAGGTCCCCGGGATGCCTGTGCGCGACCGTGTTCAGGTATCAGCGACGCCTGCGCGCGACCGTGTTCAGGTATCAGCGACGCCTGCGCGCGACCGTGTTCAGGCGTCCGGGATCTCCTTCAGGTCCACCGGACGGCCCTCCCTGCGCGAGACCTCGCACGCCTCGGCGATCCGCAGGGCGCGCAGTGCCTCGCGGCCGTCGCACGGATTGGGGGCCTCACCCCGCACCAGCCGGACGAAGGCGTCGAGTTCGGCCTCGTACGCCGGGGCGAAGCGCTCCAGGAAGCCCGGCCAGGGCCTGACCGGGGCGGCGGGTCCCTGGGGCTGCGCCGAGGTGATCGGGGTGCGGTCGTCGAGGCCGACCGCGAGCTGGTCCAGTTCGCCGGCGAGCTCCATCCGCACGTCGTACCCGGCGCCGTTGCAGCGGGTCGCCGTCGCCGTGACGAGCGTGCCGTCGTCGAGGGTCAGCAGCGCCGCGGCGGTGTCCACGTCGCCGGCCTCGCGGAACATCGCAGGCCCGGCGTCCGAGCCGGTGGCGTACACCCGCGTCACCTCACGGCCGGTCACCCAGCGGACCATGTCGAAGTCATGGATGAGGCAGTCCCGGTACAGGCCGCCGGAGAGCGGGAGATAGGCGGCCGGCGGCGGCGCCGGGTCGGAGGTCACCGTGCGGACGGTGTGCAGCCTGCCGAGCGCGCCGGCACGCACGGCGGCGCGCGCCGCCGTGTACCCCGCGTCGAAGCGGCGCATGAAGCCCAGCTGGAGCACGCTGCCGGCCCGTTCCGTCTCGCGCAGGGCGTCCAGGGTGCCCGCCAGGTCCACCGCGACGGGCTTCTCGCAGAACGCGGGCAGCCCGGCCCCGGCGGCCCGGCCGATCAGCTCGGCGTGCGCGGCGGTGGCCGAGGCGATCACCACGGCGTCCACACCGGCGCCGAACACCTCCGTGGCGGAGCCGACGGCCCTCGCCCCGGTCAGATCGGCGACCCCGGCCGCGCGGACCGGGTCGGTGTCCGTCACCACCAGGGCGTCCACCGAGGGATGGCGGGAGAGCACGCCCGCGTGGAAGGAGCCGATTCGGCCGGTGCCGATGAGTCCGATGCGCATGGACCCAACGTGCCGGTCACCGGCAACGCTGTCAACTATATGTCCTGACAAATGCGGGCTCCGTGCCGGAGTCCGCCGGCTTCTCCGTCCCCGTACGGTGACAGCGCCCCGCGACTTCCGTACGGTGTCGGGGGCTTCCCGGCTTCTCGTACGGTGACGGCGGCTCCACACGGCCGCCCCGGCCCGTGCGCGCCGAGTCCCGACACACGCCGCCGCGCCCTGCCGGGCGACGGCGCCGGGGGCTCGGGGATACTTGCCCAGCCGGGCCGGGTCCGCACGGGTCCCGGCTCCACCAGCAGCACAACGAGCAGCACAAGAAGGGCACGGCGTCGTGGCAAGGGTTCGGACAGGGGTACGTGCGATGGGCGCCGTGCTTGCGGCGGTGCTCGGGGCTTCCCTCATGGGATGCAGCAGCACCGGCGGCAAGCGGGCGGAGGAGCGTGCGGCCAGGTCGGCGGCCGAAGGCCGGTCCGCGGTGAACACACCCCGCTGGACCTTCGCCATGGTCACCCACTCGGGCGACGGCGACACCTTCTGGGACATCGTCCAGAAGGGCGCCGAGATGTCGGCCAGGAAGGACAACATCAACTTCCTGTACTCGCACAACGACGAGGGGCAGCAGCAGGCCCAGCTCGTCCAGGCCGCCATCGACAAGAAGGTCGACGGGCTGATCGTCACGCTCGCCAAGCCCGACGCGATGAAGGCCGTCGTGGCCAAGGCCACCAGGGCCGGCATCCCCGTGATCACCGTGAACTCGGGCTCCGCCGAGTCCAAGAAGTACGGCGCGCTCACCCACATCGGCCAGGACGAGTCCATCGCGGGCGAGGCCGTCGGCGACGAGCTCAACGCCCGCGGCCGCAAGAAGGCCCTGTGCATCCTGCACGAGCAGGGCAACGTCGGACACGAGCAGCGCTGCGCCGGAGCGAAGAAGACCTTCGACGGCCAGATGCAGAACCTGTACGTCGAGGGCACCAACATGCCGGACGTCCAGGCCTCCATCGAGGCGAAGCTCCAGTCGGACAAGGACATCGACGCGGTCGTCACGCTCGGCGCGCCGTTCGCGGACGCCGCCGTCAAGGCGAAGCAGACCGCCGGCAGCAAGGCCGAGATCGACACCTTCGACCTGAACGCCAAGGTCGCCACCGACCTCCAGGCCAAGACCCTCGGCTTCGCCGTCGACCAGCAGCCCTACCTCCAGGGGTACGAGGCCGTCGACCTGCTCTGGCTCTACCGCTACAACCGCAACGTGCTCGGCGGCGGACGCCCGGTCCTGACCGGCCCGCAGGTCATCACCTCCAAGGACGCCGCCCAGCTGGCCGAGTACACCGACCGGGGAACCCGATGACCGCGGCATCCGGATCCTCGTCCCCCGTCGGGACGGACGAGAGACTCCTGCGCACCTCGCCGCTGCGCAAGCTGATGGGCCGCCCCGAGCTGGGTTCGGTCGTGGGCGCGCTGGCCGTCTTCCTCTTCTTCGCGATCATCGCCGACAGTTTCCTGCGCGCCACCAGCTTCGGCACGGTGCTGTACGCGGCCTCCACCCTCGGGATCATGGCGGCGCCGGTCGCGCTGCTGATGATCGGCGGCGAGTTCGACCTCTCCGCCGGTGTGATGGTCACCAGCTCCGCGCTGATCTCGTCGATGTTCAGCTACCAGATGACGGCCAACGTCTGGGTCGGCGTGTTCGTGTCCCTGCTGGTCACGCTCGCCATCGGCGCGTTCAACGGCTTCATGCTGACCCGCACCAAACTGCCGAGCTTCATCATCACGCTCGGTACGTTCCTGATGCTGACCGGTCTCAACCTCGGTTTCACCAAGCTGATCAGCGGAACCGTCTCGACGAAGACCATCGGCAACATGGAGGGCTTCCCCTCGGCCCGCAAGCTCTTCGCCTCGTACTGGACCGTCGGTGGCGTCGAACTCAAGGTGACCCTCCTGTGGTGGGCCGTCCTCGTCGCCGTCGCCACCTGGATCCTGCTCCGCACCCGCTTCGGCAACTGGATCTACGCGGTCGGCGGCGGGGCCGACGCGGCCCGCGCGGTCGGCGTCCCGGTGATCCGGACGAAGATCGGCCTCTACCTGGGGGTCGCCTTCGCCGCCTGGGTCTCCGGGCAGCACCTGCTGTTCAGCTACGACGTGGTGCAGTCCGGCGAGGGAGTCGGCAACGAACTGACCTACATCATCGCGGCCGTCATCGGCGGCTGTCTGATCACCGGCGGCTACGGCTCCGCGATCGGCTCGGCGGTCGGCGCCTTCATCTTCGGCATGACCAGCAAGGGCATCGTGTACGCGGAGTGGGACCCGGACTGGTTCAAATTCTTCCTCGGAGCGATGCTGCTCCTGGCCACCCTGCTCAACGCATGGGTACGCAAGCGCGCGGAGGCGACGAAATGACGGCCCCCAAAGCATCGAACGGGTCGCAGGAGACCGGGTCGCGGGACATCGGGTCGCAGGAGACCGGGTCTCGTGAGACCGGGCCGCAGGCGCTGGTCGAGCTCGATCACGTCAGTAAGTACTACGGCAACATCAAGGCCCTGGAGGACGTCTCCCTGGAGGTGCACGCGGGAGAGATCTCCTGCGTCCTCGGGGACAACGGCGCCGGCAAGTCCACCCTGATCAAGATCATCGCGGGGCTGCACCGGCATGACGCGGGAACCTTCCTGGTCGACGGCGAGGAGACCACCCTCGCCAATCCGCGCGACGCCCTGGACCGGGGCATCGCCACGGTCTACCAGGACCTCGCCGTCGTCCCCCTGATGCCCGTCTGGCGCAACTTCTTCCTCGGCTCGGAGCCGACGACCGGGTCGGGCCCCTTCAAGCGCCTCGACGTCCGGCTGATGCGCGAGACGACCCGCGCCGCCCTGCTGCGTATGGGCATCGACCTGCGCGACGTCGACCAGCCGATCGGCACCCTGTCCGGCGGTGAGCGGCAGTGCGTCGCCATCGCGCGGGCCGTCCACTTCGGCGCCAAGGTGCTCGTGCTCGACGAGCCGACGGCCGCGCTGGGCGTCAAGCAGTCCGGGGTCGTCCTCAAGTACGTCGCCGCCGCCAGGGACGCCGGTCTCGGGGTGGTTCTCATCACCCACAACCCGCACCACGCGTATCTCGTCGGTGACCGGTTCGTCCTGCTCAAGCGGGGTGCCATGGCCGGAAGCCACACCAGGGAGAGCGTCACGCTGGACGAGCTGACGCGGCAGATGGCGGGCGGCAGCGACCTGGAGGAACTCAGCCACGAGCTGGAGCGGACCTCCGGCCCGGACTCGCCGGCCGGGCCCCCGGCCAAGGGCGGCACCCCGTAGGGCGGAGCCGGTCCGACGGGGCCGCCGACCCCGTCCGGCAGCCCCGTCCCCCCGGCAATGGCAGAATCGGGGCCGACGGGCGCCGTCCGCCGCCGGGATCACCTCGAACCCGGCCCCTCCAGCCCCCCCAGGGACGATGAGCACGTACCGCGACTTCACACACCGCGGCTCCGCCCGCGCCACCGTCCTGCGGACTGTCGGCACCCGGGAGCGGCGCTCGCACCTCACCGCGCCGCGGGTCCCCACCGTCGGCATCGACATCGGGGGGACGAAGGTGATGGCCGGGGTCGTGGACGCCGACGGCAACATCCTCGAGACCCTGCGCACCGAGACGCCGGACAAGTCCAAGAGCCCCAAGGTCGTCGAGGACACCATCGTCGAGCTGGTCCTGGACCTCTCCGACCGCCACGACGTGCACGCGGTGGGCATCGGCGCGGCCGGCTGGGTCGACGCGGACCGCTCCAAGGTGCTGTTCGCCCCCCACCTCGCCTGGCGCGACGAACCCCTGCGCGACGCCATCGCCTCCCGACTGGTCGTCCCGGTCATGGTCGACAACGACGCCAACACCGCCGCCTGGGCCGAATGGCGCTTCGGGGCGGGGCGCGGCGAGGACCACCTCGTCATGATCACCCTGGGTACGGGCATCGGCGGGGCCATCCTGGAGGACGGTCAGGTCAAGCGCGGCAAATACGGCGTAGCGGGTGAGTTCGGACACATGCAGGTCGTGCCCGGAGGCCACCGCTGCCCCTGCGGCAACCGCGGCTGCTGGGAGCAGTACAGCTCCGGCAACGCACTCGTCCGGGAGGCCCGCGAGCTGGCCGCCGCCGACTCCCCGGTGGCCCACGGGATCATCGAGCGGGTCAAGGGCAACATCCCCGAGATCACCGGACCGCTCATCACCGAACTGGCCCGCGAGGGCGATGCGATGTGCATCGAACTCCTCCAGGACATCGGCCAGTGGCTCGGCGTCGGAATCGCCAATCTGGCCGCCGCGCTCGACCCCTCCTGCTTCGTCATCGGAGGCGGTGTCAGCGCCGCCGACGACCTGCTGATCGGACCGGCCAGGGACGCCTTCAAACGGCACCTCACCGGCCGCGGCTACCGCCCCGAGGCACGGATCGCGAAGGCGCAGCTGGGCCCGGAGGCAGGTATGGTCGGCGCCGCCGACCTCGCCAGGCTGGTGGCCCGCAGATTCCGCCGGACCAACCGCCGACGCGTCGAGCGGTACGAGCGTTACGCACAGATCTACGACCAGGCAGCGAGCACCATCCGTAACACGCGCAACACCCGCACTTCCTAGGGATTCCCAGACCCATGACCGCAGCCGAGCACCCCGTCGTGCCGCGTCAGTCCCCGCCACCCGACGAGGGTGACGGCCTGCCGCCGCACGACAGGCGCAGAACGATCCGACGACGCCTGATCACGGCGACCATCATCGTGCTGCTCATCGGCGTCCCGGCCGGATATCTGCTGATCTCGGCCGGACAGAGCCGCCGCTCCGGCCAGGACAAGGCGGCCGAGGCCGCCGCGCAGGGCCTCCGCGAGGGCTGGCCGTCCCGGATGCTGCGCCGGATCTTCGAGGTGCCGGTCCCCGGCGACGCCGTCGAGGTCCAGTACTACGAGACGAACAACTGGAAGGCCAGCCGGATGTACGTGCAGTTCCGCACGACGTCCAACGGCCTCGACCGGTTCCTGACCCAGGTCGGCACCGGCCGCGCCGCCCTGAGCGCCGGCAAGGTCACCGTCGGCGCCCGCGACACGAAGATCGCGGGCTGGTACTTCGGCGACGGCGTCGTCTGGGCGGGCACCACGCACACCAACAAGGATCCGCGCCCCACCCAGGACATCACCGTCGACATGACGGACCCGGCGGCGCCGGTCGTCTACGTCGTCTCCGCCGCCACGCCCTGACAGGGCCCGGTTCCGCTCATCGGCGGGTCGGCCGGTCGGTGCGGCGGGCGGTCACACGCGTGCGGGCTCCGTGCCGGTGGCGACGCCGTGTTGCTCGTCCTCGGGCCTGCCCTGCTCGGGCAGCAGCAGGGTGATGGCCAGGAACGCGGCCAGCAGGCATGCCTGGACGACGAGGGCGTGACGGAATCCGCCGGTGAAGTCGCCCGCCTCGGCGCGGGCGAAGAACACCGAGCCGAAGGCCGCGACGCCCAGGGAGCCGCCGATGGACTGGACGGCGGACAGGACGCCTGAGGCGGAGCCGATCTCGTCGTCGTCCACGGCGGCCAGGACGAAGCTGAACAGGGCGGCGATGACTATGCCCGCCCCGATGCCCGCGACGGTGATGCCCGGGGCGATGTCCCGGATCGAGAACGATGCCGTGGTGAGGCCGTCGAGTTCGAACCAGAGCAGGGCCGCTCCGGCGAGCTGGACGACCGGCCCGATCTGGAGGACCTTGCGGCCGATCCGGTCGGCGAGGACGGCGCCGCTGACCGCGCCGCCGATGGCGGTGCCCACCGCGAGCGGCAGGTTGCCGAGTCCCGCGTCACCGGCGCTGAACTGCCGGCCGATCTGGAGGTAGAGGGTCAGCACGAGCTGGGTGCCGACGAGCCCGGCGAAGAACAGGGCGATGCCGCCGAGGCCGAAGCCGAAGGCGGGCTTGCGCAGCAGTCCGGGGGTGATCAGCGGTTCACGGCCCGCCGATGCGGCGCGGCGCTGCTGCGCGGCGAACAGGACGAAGCCGAGGAGCGAAGCGGCCATGGACAGCCAGGTCCACAGCGGCCAGCCGTCCTCCTGCCCCTGGTTCAGCGGAAGGACCAGCAGCGCGCAGGAAGCCGCCACCAGTGCCGCACCGGCCATGTCGACGCCCAGCGTGCGGTCGCCCCGCTTCTTCGGTACGCACCGCGCGGCGATGGCCAGGGCGGCGATTCCGATGGGCAGGTTGACCAGGAACACCGACCGCCAGCCCAGTCCGAAGAAGTCGCCCTCGATGAGGAAGCCGCCGAGCACCGGTCCGACGATGCCGCCGAGCCCGAGGACGGGGCCGAAGATCCCGAAGACCTTGGTGAGTTCGCGCCCGGAGAAGTTCTCCCGAAGCAGACCGAGGCCCTGCGGCAGGAGCATGGCTCCGGCGGCGCCCTGAAGCAGCCGGAAAGCGATCAGGCACTCGATGTTCGGTGCCAGCGCGCACAGCAGTGAGCCGGTGGTGAAGGCCGTCAGGCCGATCAGGAACATGCGGCGGCGCCCGTGGCGATCCCCGAGCCGACCGCCCAGCACGAGCCCGGCGCCCAGGGTGAGGGCGTAGCCGCCGATCACCCACTGAAGGCCGACGGACGTGGCGCCGAGGGACTCCTCCAGATCCGGGCCGGCGACGTTGACGATCGAGGCGTCCAGGAGATCCATGATCTCCGCGACGAGCATCACCACGAGGATCAGCCATCGCCATCGGTACGGCTCGACGGTTCCGTCGGGGGTGGTGGATGGTTCGGACACGCTAACTACCTCCATGGTGAAGTAACTCCACAATGAAGGTAAAGTGGTGGCGGTAGGTTGTCAAAGAGGGACCGCCGACGCGGCCCGGCGGCGAGGGAAAGGTGGCAGGCCTCCATGGAGGAAGCGACGCGCGACGGCGTCACGGCGCAGCGTGAGCGGCTGATGGAAGGGCTGAGGATCTACGGTGGCCACTACACCGAACTCAGCCGGCGCTTCGCCGCCTGGCTCGGTCTGCACTCCACCGACGCGACCGCGGTACTGGAGATCGCCGCCGCCGAGGAGCGCGGTACACCGCTCTCGCCGGCCCGGCTGAGCGAGCGCGTCTCCCTGTCCACGGGCGCCACCACCGCACTCCTGAACCGACTCGAATCGGCGGGGCACATCACCCGCACCCGCGAACACACCGACCGCCGCGTCATCACGTTGCGTGGTGGCGCGCACATCCAGGAGCGGGCAGACGAGTTCTTCGGCCCGCTCGCCCGCCGCCTGGACACCGCGATGTCCCCCTACCCGCCGGAGCTCCTGGCACGGTTCGAGGAGTTCGTGGCCGCCCTGAACTCCACCATGGACACCCACCTCACAGAGCTGGGCACGGAGCCACCGAGTCCCGCCGGACAGGGATCGCACCGGCCGACGGGAAGCTGACCGGCCGGCGGCGCACACGCGGCGGGCCGGACCGTCGCGCGACGGCCCGGCCTGCGGCGTGGTTCAGACGGTCCGGCCCGCCGCGTGGTTCAGACGGTCCGGCCCGCCGCGTGGATCAGACGGCCCGGCGCAGCGCCACCACGTCGATCTCCACGAGGATGTTCATCAGCACCGAACCGACCGTGGTACGCACCGGCCGCGGGTCGGCGAAGTGTGCCCGGTAGACCTCGTCGAAGCCGGCGAAGTCGCGGTGCACGTCGTGGAGATGGACCGTCGCCTTCACCACGTCGTCGAGCGTGAGCCCCTCCGTCGCGAGGAGCGCGGCGAGGTTCGCGAGCACCTGGGCGGTCTGCTCCTCGATCGTCCCGCCCAACTCGCCCGTGACCGGGTCCTGCGGACCGAAGCCCGAGGTGAACAGGTAGGGGCCGGCCGCGATGCCCTGGCTGTACCCGCCGATCGGCGCGGGCGCGCCCGCGGTGGTGACGGCCCGGCGCTCGGGGGCGGGGGTAGGGGTGGTCACTTGGTCAGGTCTCCCTCACGTGCGTTGACCTCGGCGTAGTGGCGCAGCTTGTCCTCGTCGACGCTCACACCGAGACCCGGACCGTCCGGCACCCGCAGACTGCCGTTGCTCAGCGTGAGCGGCTCGATGATGTCGTCCGCGTGCAGGTAGTACATGGAGTCGATGGCACGCGACAGCACCGGTGTGCTGGCGACCACCGCGAGATGGGCGGCGGTGGCGATGCCCAGTTCACCGCCGCTGTGCAGGTTCATGCCCAGGCCGAACGTCTCGCAGTGCGCGGCCAGCGCCTTCGTCGCCGCGATGCCGCCCCACTTGTAGACGTCACCGTGGATCACGTCGACCGCGTTCAGTCGCATCGCGGGAGCGAAGTCCTCGAAGCGGACCACACACATGTTGGTGCACAGCGGGATGCGCACCTTCTGGCGGACCTGGCTCATACCCTCGATCCCGACGCACGGGTCCTCCAGGTACTCCAGGTCCAGCTCCTCCAGGGCTATACCGGCCCGCACCGAGTCGGGCACCGACCAGGCGGCGTTCGGGTCCACGCGCAGGCTCACATCGGGCAGCACGGAGCGCACCGCCCGCAGGATCGCGACATCGCCCCGCACGTCCTTGGTGCCCTTGAGCTTCACGGCGGTGAAACCGCCCTCGGCCACGACGCGCTCGGTGTGCTCGGCCAGGGCGCCCGGCAGACCGGCCGCATCGGCGCCCGGCGCGTCGGCGCGGGTGATCAGCGCGGTCAGCGGCACCTCGTCGCGGACCGGGCCGCCCAGCAGATCCGTCACCGACTGCCCGGTGGCCTTGCCCATGGCGTCCCAGCAGGCCACGTCGATCGCGGCCAGGGCCGCGTAGCCCAGGTATCCGTAGAAGAACGGCACCATGTGGTGGCGGCGGTGGAAGGACTCCAGGGCGAACGGGCTCGTGCCGATCAGGTCCTCGGCGAGATCGCGGACGATCGCGGCGACCGGACGGCCCCACATCGTCTCGCCCCAGCCCTCCACCCCGGAGTCGGTCCTGATCCGCACCACGGTGCGCGTCTCCCCGGTCTTCGTCTCGAACGAGCTGGTGAACGGGTTGACCAGCGGCAGGTTGACGACGTGGACGTCGACCTCGGTGATCTTCATGAACGGGTCCTTACGTGGGAAGGGGCTGGGGGTCACGCGGTGGGCCGCGAGGAGGCGTCGAAGGCGAGGACCGCGCGGGCCAGGCCACGGGCGCGCCGGTCGAGCAGCCGCTCGCCGTGCGCGGCGTCCGCGCCGGCCGCGTCATCGGTGGCGCCGCCCACCCGCTCCCACTCGCCGTGCCGCTCCACGGTCAGACCGGGGTAGGGCGGCTTGTCGAACAGCGGCGGCGGCTCCACCGGTTCGTGGCGGGCACGCTCGGCACGCACCAGCTCGGGCCGTGCGGCCAGCATCAGCGACGTCTCGAACCAGCCGGCGTGCCCGGGGACCAGATCGGCGTGCTGCTCGTCCAGGGCGTCCGAGTCCGCGTCGGCCCGGGGCTCACCGGTGTCGGTGAGCGTCCAGTACGAGCAGGCCGCCGCCGTCACGTCGGCGCGCAGCGCGAACCGCTTGACCGCGAGCCGCATGATCTCGTCGTTGCCGCCGTGCCCGTTGACGACGAGCACCCGCCGGTAGCCGCAGGCGGCCAGCGAGTCCAGGAGCTCGTCCAGGACCATGCCGAGCACCGGCGCCGACAGCGTCAGCGCCGCAGCGAACAGATGGTGCGGACTGTGCCCGTACGGCAGGGTCGGCAGCCGCACCAGATCCGGTACGTCCACGCCGGCGCCGGCCCGCTCGTCGAGCAGTGCCAGGGCGCGGGAGACCACCGCGTCCGCGAGCATCGTGTCCGTGCCCATCGGCAGGTGCTCGGCGTGCTGCTCCTGCGAGCCGATCGGCAGGACGGCGATCGCGTCCGCGCCCGCCGCGCGTGTCTCGCGCCAGGTGGCCTCGGTCAGGTTCCGGTGGGTCATACCGCTGTCTCCCCGGATCGAGGGCATGACAGAGTCGGCGCATGGCGCATGAACGTGGTCCTTTGCGGTTGGTGCCCGATCCGCTGCCGGACGAGCCGGCCGGTCGGGACGTCGGTGTGCTGGGCGCCGTCGAGGTGCTGCCCGGACTGGTACGGTCCGCGCTGCTCACCCGTACCGGATCCGTACGCGAACGGGCGCAGGCCCGCTTCGACGCGCGCAGCGCCGATCCGGCGGTGGTCGACGCGGCGCTGCGCGAGGTGGCGGCGGTGTTCGCCGGGCAGTCCCTGCTGGGCGTCGGCGTGGCCGCGGCCGGTGTGGTGGATCCGGCGGCGGGCCGGATCATCGAGGCCAACGACGCGCCCGCGCTGCGCGGCTACCCGATGGCCGACCGGCTCGCCGGGCTGGCAGGCGCGCCGGTGCGGATCGAGCACCGGGCGCGGGTGCAGGTCCTCGGAGACCGCTGGTTCGGCGCCGGGCGCGGGCGCCGGTCGTTCGCCTCCGTCGCCACCGGTGAGGTCCTGGGCGTCGGCATCCTCTACGAGGGGGAGGTGCTCGCCCCGGTCGGTGGCCGGAGCGGCGCCCATATGACGGTCACCGCCAGTGGCGAGCTCTGTACCTGTGGGCGGCGCGGCTGCTGGAAGACCGTGGCGACGACCCGCTGGCTGCGCGAGCGCGCCGCCGAACACGGCCTCGCCCCCGAGGCGGCTTCGCTGGCCGCCCTGGCGGTCTCCGCCGACCCGGCCGCGGGCGACCTCCTCGCCCGGTACGCGGAGAACCTGGTGCTCGGCCTCACCACCGTCCAGCAGCTGTTCGCGTGCGGGCTCTTCGTGCTGCACGGCGAGGCCCTCGACGGCGGAGAGCCCTTCCGGGCGCTGGTCGAGGCCCGGCTGCGCGCCGACACCCTCGGCGGCGGCGAGGCCCCCACCGTGGTGCTCGGCGAGGCCTCGGACACCGGCGCGCTGCTCGGCGCGGCGGGCCTGGTCCTTTCGGGGCGGTAGGAAGGCACTCATGCCGGGACGTCGCCCAGGATCCGGCGGTCCGGGTCGGGCACCGGCACGGCGTCCAGGAGACGCCGGGTGTACGCGTCCTCCGGGGCGGTGAACACCTGGTCGGCGGTGCCGGACTCGACGATGCGGCCCTGCCGCATCACGGCGACCCGGTCGGCGATCCGGCGGACGACCGCCAGGTTGTGCGAGATGAAGAAGTACGTCAGCCCGAGGCGTTCCTGGAGCTCGGCGAGCAGATCGAGGACGCGGGCCTGCACGGACACGTCGAGTGCGCTCGTCGGCTCGTCGAGCACGACCAGACGGGGCTCCAGCGCCAGCGCCCGCGCGATGGAGATGCGCTGGCGCTGCCCGCCGGAGAACTCGTGCGGATACCGGTCCAGGATGTTCGTCTCCAGACCGACGGCGTCCAGGAGCTCTCCGGTCCGCTCGCGCACCTTGGCCCGGCCGCGCCGCCCGCGCGCCCACTCCTCATGGGTGACCAGCGGCTCCCCGATGATCTCGGCGATCCGCAGCCGCGGGTTCATGCTGGAGTACGGGTCCTGGAGGACGACCTGCATCTGGCGGCGCAGCGGCCGCAGCGCGGCACCGTTCAGCGCCAGCAGGTCCGTACCGTCGAACCGGACGCTGCCCGCGGTGGGTTCGAGCAGCCTGAGCAGCAGCCGGGTCAGCGTCGTCTTGCCGCAGCCGGACTCGCCGACCAGGGCGAAGGTCTCGCCCTCCCGGACGGTGAGCGACACGTCGTCGACGGCGACGCTCGGCGGGCGGCCGGGGAACTCCTTGCGCAGTCTCTCGATTTCCAGCAGGGGTGTCGTGGTCATGCGACGGGCTCCAGTCGGGGAGTGGCGGCCAGCAGATCGCGGGTGTACGGGGCACTGGGGCGCGTGAAGACCTGCCGCACATCGCCGTTCTCGACGACCTCGCCGTGCCGCATGACGACGACGCGGTCGGCGGTCTCGGCGACGACACCCAGATCGTGGGTGATCAGCACGACGGCCATGCCGTGCCGTCGCTGGAGCCGTACGAGCAGTTCCAGGATCTGCCGTTGCACGGTCACGTCGAGCGCCGTGGTGGGCTCGTCCGCGATGAGGACGCTCGGCCGGGCCACGAGCGCGGAAGCGATCATGACGCGCTGGCGCAGACCGCCGGACAGCTCGTGCGGGTACTGGGCGTAGCGCCGTTCGGGGTCGGGGATGCCGACCTCGTCCAGGGCGGTCAGCGCCTCCCGGCGGGCCTCGGCCCGGGTGTGGTCGCCGTGCAGCCGCAGCACTTCGGTGACCTGGTCGCCCACCCGCTGCAACGGGTCGAGGCTGGTCATCGGGTCCTGGAAGACCATGGAGATCCGGGCGCCGCGGATCCTGCGCAACTCCCGCTCGCGCAGGGCGAGTACGTCCTTGCCGTCGAGCAGCACCTGGCCGCCCGCGTACACGCACGGCGGCTCGGGGTTGAGGCGCAGCGCGGACAGGGCGGTGGCCGACTTTCCGCTACCGGACTCGCCGACGACGGCGAGGGTCTCACCGGCGGCGACCGAGAAGCTCACCCCGCGCACGGCGTGCACGGTCGACGAGGAGAGCGCGAAGTCGACGCGCAGATCCCGGAATTCGAGGACGGGCGCGGGCGCGGGGGTCTGTGCGGAGTCGGTCATCGGCGGTACGCCTTCGGGTCCGCGACGTCGCGCAGCGCGTCGCCCAGAATGTTGATGGAGAGGGAGGTGAGCATCAGCGCGATGCCGGGGAAGACGGCGATCCACCAGGACGTGCCCAGGTAGAGCTGTCCGTCGGCGAGCATGGCTCCCCAGGTCACCGTCTCCTTGGGAACGCCGAGGCCCAGATAGCTGAGCGAGGCCTCGGCGACGACGGCCGACGCGATGTGCAGGGTGCCGATGGTGGCCAGCGGCGCCATGACGTTGGGCAGCAGGTGCCGGCGCATGATCGCCAGGTCTCCGACACCGATCGCACGGGCCTCGGTGATGAAGTCGCGGGTGCGCAGCGACAGCACCTCGGATCGCACCACACGGGCGTACGACACCCAGCCGGTGATGCCGATGACGAGGATGACGTAGCCGAGGCCCGAGCCGACGAAGCCGACGACGGCCAGCGCCAGCAGGATCGCGGGGAAGGCGAGCTGGACGTCGGCGACGCGCATCACGACGCGGTCGGTCCAGCCGCCGAGGTAGCCGGAGGCGAGGCCCGCGACGGTGCCGATGACACCGGCGAGGAGCGCGGCGCCGGCACCGACGAGCAGGGAGACCCGGGTGCCGTAGATGACCCGGGAGAGAAGGTCGCGGCCGAGCTGGTCGGTGCCCAGCAGGTGGGCGGTGCTGCCGCCGGACTGCCAGGCGGGGGGCTGGAGCCGGCCGAGGAGGTTCTGGGTGCCCGGGTCCGCGGGGGCGATCAGGGGTGCGCACAGCGCGCACACGACGATCAGCAGGAGGAAGCCGAGCGCGACGGCGGCGAGCCGGTTGCGCAGCAGGGAGCGCAGCACGGACGGGTGGGAGGCGGCGGCCGGGGCCTTGGCGTCGGCGGGCGCGGGGACGGTGGTGGTCATCGGGAGTTCCTCACCCTCGGGTCGAGGAGGCCGTAGGACAGGTCCACGAGCAGGTTCACCACGACGAACGTGGCGGCGAACAGCAGCACGGTGCCCTGCACCAGGGGGAAGTCGCGGTTGGCGATGGCTTGCACGGTCAGCTGGCCGACACCCGGCCAGGAGAAGACCTGCTCGGTGAGGATCGCCCCGCCGAGCAGACTGCCGACCTCCAGGCCGACGACCGTCACCACGGGCAGCGAGGCGTTGCGCATGCCGTGCCGCAGCACGGTGCGCACCGGCCCCAGGCCGCGGGCGCGGGCCGTGCGGATGTGGTCGGAGCCGAGCACATCGATGAGTGAGGAGCGCAGTAGCCGTGCGACGACGGCGATGGAGTAGACGGCCAGCGTGATCGACGGCAGGACGAGATGGGCGAACGTGCCGTACCCGGAGGCCGGCAGCGCGTGCAGCCCGACGGCGAACACGAGGATGAGCAGGATGCCCACCCAGAAGGCGGGCATCGACTGTCCGATCAGGACGGCCGTGATGACACCGCGGTCGGTCGCCCGGCCGCGGCGCATCGCCGCGATGGTGCCGGCGGGCAGTGCGATCACCAGTGTCACGACGAGAGCGCCCGCGGAGAGCAGCAGCGTGGCGGGGATGCGGTCGGCGAGGACGGTGCGCACCGGCTGGTTGTAGAAGAGCGAGTCACCGAAGTCGAAGCGCGGCAGACCCCACAGATAGTCCAGGTACTGGGTGATGAGCGGCCGGTCCAGGCCCAGACTGTGCCGCAGCACGTTCTCCTGCTGGGAGGTGGCGTCGGGCGGCAGCATCACCTTCACCGGGTCACCGGACAGGCGCACCAGGAAGAACACGACGGTCGCGGTGCAGAGCAGCACCAGCAGTGCGGTGCCCAGACGGGTGACGGCGGGCCGCAGCACGGTCCACGCGCGGCCGGTCCTGGTGGTCCGCGCGCCGGGCGCGGTCAGGGTCGCGGTCATCACACGGCCACCTTCGCGCTCGCCATGTCCAGCACCCCGGCGGCGCCGGGCGTCCAGCTCGGCCGGGTGTTGTGCACGTAGATGTTGTCGATCTGGTAGAGCGGCACGAACGGCGCCTCGTCCTTGATCAGTTGCTGAAGGTCGGAGAAGGCGCGGCGGCGCACGTCCGGGTCCACGGAAAGCTCCTCGCGGTCCACCAGCCGGTCGGCGCGCTTGTTGTGCCAGCGGCTCTGCCGCCGGTCGCTGCGCACGTTCGACTGGAGCATGCTCTCGCCGTCCATCGTCCAGACAGTGGAGGCGGCCAGGTACATCGGGCCGAGTGCGCCGTGGTTGGAGGAGGTCAGTCGCTGGGAGTAGGTGCCCGGGTCGAGCAGGTTCACCCTGGCGCGGATATTGGCGCGGGCCAGCAGGCCCGAAATGGCCTCGGCGACGTTCGCGTCGAGGTTGGAGGCGGTGATCGAGGTGCTGATGCCGTCGGGGTGCCCGGCCTCGGTGAGCAGCGCACGGGCCTTGGAGAGGGAGCGCTGATACGGCTTCACCGACGAGTCGAAACCGAAGGCGCCGCGCGGGATCATCGCCGGGACCTCGGTGGCGTTGCCGCCGAGCACCGCCTTGATGAGCAGGGGTACATCGACGGCGTGGTTGAGCGCCTGCCGCACGCGCCGGTCGCGCAGCGGCCCTTCGGCCAGGGTGTCGAGCGACAGGTAGGAGGTGCGGATGCCGGTGTGGTGGTCGATCCGCACGCCCGGGTACCCGGCCAACTGCTCGGCGGCGTCCGGGGTCATGCCCGCCACGATGTCGACGCCGCCGCTCTGCAGGGCGGCGAGCGCGGACGACGAGTTGGGCGCGGGGACGAAGACCAGCTCGTCGACGTGCGGGCGCCCCTGCCAGTGGTGTTCGTAGGCGGCGAGGCGCAGTTCGTGGTCGCGCTGCCAGTGCCTGAACGTGAACGGGCCGGTGCCCACCGGGTGTGCGGCGAAGCCTTCGTCGCCGACCTTCTCCAGATACCGCGGAGGCACCACGACGCCGCCGAACAGGGACAGCTTCGCGGGCAGGATCGGATCGTGCACCGAGGTGTGCACGTCCACCGTGTACCGGTCGACGACGCTGACCTTGTCGACGTAACGCAGCTCCACGATGGGGGACTTGGTGGCGGGGTCGAGCAGCCGCTCGATGCTGAACCGGACGGCCTCGGCGTCGCACGGCTCCCCGTTGTGGAAGGTCACGCCGTGCCGCAGCTCGAACCGCCACACCTTCGGCTCGATGGCCTTCCAGGACAACGCGATCCGCGGCCGGAGCGTGTTGTCGCGGCCCCGAGTGGTGAGCGTGTCGAACATGTTGATCAGGGCGTTCATCGACGTCATATCGCCCTGTTTGTGCGGGTCCATCGTCTTGGGGTCCCCGGTCTGGGAGACCCGCAGCACATTGCCGGCGGAGCCCGCCGCCGGTGCGCCGCACCCGGTGAGCAGAGGGGGGACTGCAAGGGCGGACGCCGCGAGACCACTCAGGCGCAGCGCCGAACGACGGGACCACCCGCCGTGCGGGCCGCTGCCCTCTTCACATATTCGTTCCATTGGACAACACGCTCGTTCCGGTGAATGGAATGCAGTTCGGGTAAGGTAGGCCACATGGGGAAATCGGTCAACAGTCGTTCGCAGCAGTCCTCCGCCGCCTCAACCGGTCCGCAACCGGGTACCGCACCGCCCGCGCCGGGCCCGGTGGACAAGGCCATGGAGGTCCTGGCGGCCCTCGCGGGGCCGGGGGCGCCACACCGTCTCGCGGAGCTCGCCCGCGCCACGGGGCTCGCGAAGCCCACCGTGCACCGCCTGCTGCGGGCCCTCGCCGGCACCGGCTACGCCGAACCCGCCGAAGGCGGCAGCTACCGGCCGGGACCACGACTCCTCGGACTCGCCGCGAGCGCCCTCGCCGACGACGCGGTGCTGCGCGGGGTCGGACCGATCCTCGACGAACTCCGCGTACGTACCGGCCTGTTCGCCTCGTACGCGGTGCGCGACGACCGCACCGTGATCCACCTGGACGTCCGGGCGCCCGCCCAGGGGCTCGGGCTCGACCTGCGCCCGGGCTTCCGCGAACCGGTGACCGCTGGTGCGGCGGGCCTCGCCCTGCTGGCCGCCCTGCCTGCCGATGAGGGCGAGGCCCTGTCGACCGGCCCCGACGGCGCACCCGCCGACGAAGCGACCCGTACGGCCCTGACCGCCGCCGCCCGGAACGGCTACGCCTTCGACGGCTCTGACGCCTGGTCCGACCGCCGTGCGCTCGCCGCCCCGGTGCGGGACGCGGAGGGACGCACCGTCGGAGCACTCGTGCTGACCGGCCTCGCCTTCACCCTCGACGAATCGGCCGCGCAGTTGTACGGCCCGACGCTCCGCTCCGCGGCAGCTGCGGCGTCGGCGAGCCCGGCCGCGCAGCCCGGCGCACGGCTCGGACTGGTCGCGGACCCGGAGCGGCGGACGGAGAGCGCGACCAGTACGGACGCGACCGGCTGGGCGGGGGAGTCCCGATGAGCGCCGAGAGGCCCCGCCCCGCCGACCCCGCCACGAGCGGACCCGCACAGGCGGAACGCGCCCGGCGCCGGTTGCTTGAGGACGGCCGGACCCGCGGGCTCTACTCGGGCGCCGCCTGGTCGCTCGGCGACGCGACGGGCCCCCGCGACCGGGGCTGGACCGGCACCCGGGCGCTCGGCGGGCCCGCCCTGGACGGCCACGACGTGTGGGACCTCGCCTCGGTGACGAAGCCGATCGTCGGCCTGGTCGTCATGGCCCTCGTCGAACGCGGCGTGCTCGGCCTCGACGACTCGGTGGGGCACCACCTCGCCCGCTACCGGAACAGCCCGCACGCCGCCCGTACCGTCGCCCAACTCCTCGACCACACCTCGGGGCTGCCCGGCGGCGTCCCGCTCTACCGCGAACACACCGACCGCGAGTCGCTGCTCACGGCGATCGGCGAGCTGCCCCGCACCGCCGAGCCCGGCACCCGGGTCACGTACTCCTCGCAGGGGTTCATACTGCTCGGCCTCATTGCCGAACAGGCCACGGGCCAGGGCCTCGACCAGTTGCTGACCGACCTCGTCCGCGCCCCACTCGGCCTGACCGACACCTGCTTCCGGCCCGGGCCCGCCGACCGGGCACGCGCGGTGGCCACCGAGGTCTGCCCCTGGCGCGGCCGGACCGTCGTCGGGGAGGTGCACGACGAGAACGCCGTGGTGCTCGGCGGCGTCGCGGGCCACGCGGGCGTCTTCGCCACCCTCACCGACCTGGAACTCCTCGCCCGCTCCCTGCTCGGGGGCGGCCCACCGCTCCTGAGGCCCGACACGCTCGCGCTGATGACGGCCCCCCGCACGGACCACCTCAACCTGCGCCGCGCACTGGCCTGGCAGGGCCAGGACCTGGCCGGCTCGCCGGTGGGCGACACGTTCGGCCCGGCCTCGTACGGCCACACGGGCTTCACGGGCACGAGCCTGTGGATCGACCCGGCGGCCGGCCGCTACGCGATCCTGCTCACCAACCGTGTCCATCCCCGCCGCGAGGAGCGCGGATTCACGGGGCTGCGGCGGGAGTTCCACGCGATGGGCTGACGTCCGGCGTCAGGGACGGCGGACGGGCTGACGGCCGGACTCAGGGGTGCAGAGACGGCCGGTAGACGAGCTCCTGGGTGCGGCCGTCGAGCGTACGGTGCTCGATCAGCTCCAGGTCGAAGTCGGCCGCGCCCCGGAAGATCGGCTGCAGCCCGGTCCGGCCGGTGATCACGGGGAACAGCGTCACCTGGACCCGGTCGACCAGCCCGGCGGCCATCAGGGCCCGGTTCATCGACAGGCTGCCGTGCGAGCGCAACGGCACGTCGGACTCCTCCTTGAGCCGGGCGACAACGTCCACGGCGTCACCGCTCACGACGCTCGCGTCCGGCCAGTCGAGGGGTTCCTCCAGGGTGGTCGAGATCACCGTCGCCGGGAGGTTCCACAGCCGCGTGACCCACGGGTCACGCACCTCGGACTCCTCGGTGCCGGACGCGAGCATCTGTGCGAACGCCCGGTACGTGTTGGCACCGAGGACCATGCGCTGATCCTCGGCGTACAGCGCCAGACGGTGGTCGAGGAGCTCGGGGCCCTGCTTGCCCCAGTAGCCGGACCAGTCGCCGTCGGCGGCGCCGTAGCCGTCGAGGCTGGAGAAGACGTCGAAGGTGTAGGTGGTGGACATGATGCTCTCCTTGAGCGCCGGGGGAGTCCCGCGCGGTTGACCGATTCTGTGAGTACAGACCGGCAACCGCGACGGAACTCATCGCCCAGGTGGGCCACCACCACTCTTTCGGATCAGTTGACGCCCGCGGAGAACTTCGTGACCGCCAGCCCCGCACCGTTCTCCCACGGCTCGAAGCCGGCCTGCACGCTGGTGAGGTACCACTCCGGCGTGGCCAGTCCCTCGGAGATGGCGCCGTTGACGAAGTCCTTGACGTCAAAGGTCAGCCCCGGCAGGGCGGAGGGGGCGACGTAGGAGACGACGTCGTTGCCGCCGTTGTTGCCCTTCCAGACGTCCCACGTCTGACCGGCGATCGTGGCCGTGCCCGTGCTGGAGCCGATCGGCTGGATGGGACCGACCTTGTTCAGCCAGATCATGATCTCCGTCTGGTTGACCCCGTCCGTCTTGGGCGCCGGGTCGAGCCAGATGTCGAAGGCGGCGTCGTAGACGGCCCCGTCGGTGTACTTGTACTCGATCTGGGTGGGCGCGCTGCCGATCGCGCTGACCTGCTTGGGCAGCGCCGTGCCCGGGGAGCAGACGGTGTAGTGGCAGCCGGTGAAGATCGACGGGTACGACTTCGGGGCGCCGCCCGTGGACACGGAACCGTCGGCGGTGGTGAGTTCGAACCCGTCGCCCACCTGGTTGACGCACTGCGGGTCACTGGTGCCCCAGGCGTTGTTCTGGACGATGTAGCCACCCGGGGTGGTGGCCGTGCCGAACTGCTCACAGGTCTGTGCGTCGGCACTGGCCGAGCCGGCCGTCGCCGCCATGCCGGTCGCCGAACCGGCGATCAGCACGAGGGCCGCGAGCAGTGGGCGGGCACGGTAGCTCCTGCGGCGCGTGGCATTCATGGGAGTTCCTTCCGTCAAGCAGGGGTGGGGGGAGGACCGTGGGGGTCCGTCATGCTATGGGAGCGCTCCCAAGCGCAAGGGCACCGTACGAAGTCCGCGACGCCCACGGCAAGGAGTCGTGCTCCAATGGCGCGAACTAGTCGTTGCGTCCGTGTCGGCGAACCTGTGGATTCCGTACGTACGGGGCGAGGGGCCTGCCCCATCGGCTCCCTTCCTCCGCCTCACCGCTGAGCCGTCGGCGTCTTTCGGCCAGGCGCGACTCCCGTCCCAGGTGCGCACCGACGGTGCACGAGGGGTGCCCCGGCCGGATGAATCCGACCGGGGCACCCGGATGGCCCGCGGCGGGCCGGTGTGTCCGCCGGTACGTCAGGCGGTGTTGTTGGCCAGGGCCAGCAGGCGGCTGGCGTCACCGCTGAACCGGTCGCGGTCCACGGCGCCGGAGATGCCGCCCACCGAGCCGGAGTCGGTGTACTGCCAGAAGGTCCAGTACGGGAAGCCCGCCGGAACGGAGGGGTTGGACGCGCTGGTCCAGTGCGCCACGAAGAGGGGGCTGCGGGCGGACATGCCGCTCCATCCGCCGGTGCAGGAACTCCACCAGCTGGCGCTGGTGTAGATGACTACGTCGCGGCCCGTCCGGGACTTGTACGTGTTGTAGAAGTCGAGGATCCACGACTGCATGGCGGCGGCCGTCTTGCCGTAGCAGCCGCCCTCCAGGTCGAGCATCCCGGGCAGCGTCAGATTGTCCCGGGACCACGCTCCGCCGTTACTGGCGAAGTAGTTGGCCTGCGTCGCCCCGGTGGAGAGGTTGGGGCGCGCGAAGTGGTAAGCGCCCCGGATCACCTTCGCGTTGTACGCGTTGACGTAGTTGGTGTTGAAAGTCGGGTCCTTGTAGGTGGTGGACTCCGTCGCCTTGATGTAGGCGAACTGGATTCCCGCCGCCTTCACCGACGCCCAGTTGATCGTCCCCTGGTAGTGCGACACGTCGACGCCTGCGAGCGTCGCCTTCGTCGACACGTCGTCCTCGGTGGTGGGCGACACCTGCCGCGTGTCCGCCTTGAAGCTCTCGCCGTCGGCGAGGTAACCGGCGCCCATGTAGCCGTCACCGAGGGGGATGTCGCCGCTTGCGCGTACGGGTTGTGCCGCTGCCGGGCCGGCCGACACGAACGGGACGAGCCCCATGGTCAGCCCGAGGATCCCGGCCACCATCATCTTGCGCAGTGCGGGTCTGGGGTTGTGGGTTCGAGTTAACAACGGGTTCCTCCTGGTGTGACGATGCGGACGATGGATCTACCCGCGTAGCGGAAGGGCCGGCGGCGAGCGCCGGTGCGGATCCGATACGCGAGGGATGGCGGTGCGAACGTTCCGTCAGCTGACCGTGCCGCACGAGGAGCATGTTGATGCGGACACGTCATGAGTGACGCACGGACCGGCTCGCCACGTAAAGGGGGCACCGGTGTACCTCTAAGGTCTAGACCGGTGGAGAAGTCGCTCAGCTGCGATTACGGCAGGTACCGGCCGAGAACTTTCTCCGTCGTGAAACTTCTTGCGGCAGAAGACGGCGGGTGTCGCCCCCGCTCGATGCCGTGGGCGGCCGGCTCCGGCTGCCGAGGCCGGTGGAGGGTGACCGGGCTCCGGCCCCCGTCACCCCGTGCGTCACAATGAGCCCACAAGGCGATGGGGACCAGGAAGCCGGTGCGATTCCGGCGCGGTCCCGCCACTGTGACCGGGGAGCGAATCTCCTGCACGCCACTGTCCGCGTCCGCGGGCGGGAAGGCGGAGGCGAGCGACGATCCGGGAGCCAGGAGACTGACCCGTCGCCGGTCTGACGTTCAGGGGCGAGGACACCCCGGAGAGGATCGACTGTGACGACGCATGCCCTCAGGACGGGCCCCGAGGACCGGCCGCAACCCGGCAGACGAGCCGTGCTGGCCGCCGGAGGGGCACTGGCGCTGGCAGCGTCCGGCCTGCTCACCGGCTGTGGCGGCGACACGAAGGACGGCGGGAGCGGCGACCGGTTCCGTGCCGCGTTCACGTCGGGTGGCTCCCAGGAGACCCTGGACCCGCACGTCGCCCCCAACTTCGTCGACCAGGCCCGCGCCAAGGCCCTCTACGACACGCTGGGCACGTACGCCGATGACATGTCGGTACGCGAACGGCTCGCGGAGTCCTGGGAGAGCGACGCCTCCGGTACCCGGTGGCGCGTGCGGCTGCGTGCGGCCCGCTTCCACGACGGGAAGCCGGTCACCGCCGAGGACGTCCTCTACAGCTACCGGCGCGCCGCGGACCCCGAGGTCGGTTCGCCCTCGCAGGTACTGCTGTCGGCCATCGACCTCACCGCGAGCCGGGCGGACAGTGAGCGGTCCGTCACCTTCGTGCTCAAGGCGCCGAACTTCGAGTTCCCCACCGTGTTCGCCGGACCCGGCACCGAGATAATCCCCGACGGTACGACGGACTTCCGCAAGCCCGTCGGTTCCGGCCCCTTCACCTACGTGTCGTTCACTCCCGGCGGCACCGCCCGCTACCGGCGGTGGGCGGACCACTGGGACGGCGCCCCGCACATCGCCGAGCTGGAGATCGTTCCCGCGAACGAGGAATCGGCCCGGCTCAACGCGCTGCTGTCGGGACAGGTGCACTACGCGGCCGACATGGCCGGGGCCTCCGTGGAGCGGCTGAAGAAGGACGGCTCGATCCGCCTGCTGACGGCCGCGCGCGCCACCGCCCAGCAGCTCCTGCTGCGTACCGGCCGCGCCCCGTTCGACGACCCGCGCCTGATACGTGCCGTGCAGCTGGGCATCGACCGGCCGGCCCTCGTCCGTATCGCCCTGGCCGGCCACGGTGAGGCCGGCAACGACCTGTTCGGTATGGGGCTGCGCGGCTATCCCGACGACATCGCGCCCCGCGAACGCGACATCGACGAGGCGCGCAAGCTGGTGCGGGCCGCCGGCGCGGACGGGGCGCACATCACGGTGGAGACCAGCGCGGTCGACGCCGCGTGGGAACCAGCGGCGGACCTGATGGCACGCCAGCTACGGGAGGTCGGGCTGAAGGTGACCGCCAACACCCGGGCAGCCAGCACCTACTTCAGCGAGATCAAGACCAAGGGCGTCGCCGCCTTCAACACCACCTCCACCCTGCCCGTCTCCGACTTCCTCCAGCAAAGAGTCCGCGGCGGCGCCGCCCGCAACCAGACCCAGTACGCCTCCAAGAAGTTCGACGCTCTGCTGGACCGCGCCCGCACCACCCGCGACGAGCAGGACCGGCTGGCCCTGCTCTCCCGGGCCCAGAAGATCGCCCGTGACGAGTCCGGGCTGCTCGTGTGGGCGTTCTCCGACGCCAACGACGCCATCGCGCGGTCGGTCAGCGGCCTGCGGGCGGCACCGCCCAACTCGCACGACTGGGCCCGCTTCGACCGGGTCCGCCTCGCCTGACGTGCGGGCCTACATCCTGTGGCGTTCCCTGCTGGCACTCCTGCAGTGCCTGGTGGTGCTGGTCGCCGTGTTCGCCGTCGGTGCGGCGCTGCCGGGGGACACCGCCGATGTGCTGCGGGGGGAGTTCGGAACGCCGCAACAAGTGGCTGCGCTACGGGAGCAGTTGGGGCTCGACGAGCCCGCCTGGATCCGCTTCGGACACTGGCTCGGCCGGCTCTGCACCGGAGACCTGGGCCACTCGCTGACGACCGGACTGCCCGTGGGCGACGACATCGGCCGCCGCGCCGGTGTGACGCTGCTGCTGGGTCTGCCGGCGCTGATCATCGTCACCGTGCTGGCACCGTTGCTGGGAACCGTGTCGGGGCTGCGCGAGGGCAGCCGCCTCGACCGGGCGCTGAACACGGCCGCGGTCCTGCTGCACGCCGTGCCCGAATTCGTACTGGCACTGCTGCTGGTCGCGTCGGTCTCGCTGGCGGCTGGGCTGCTGCCCGCCACCGCCGTCGGCATGGACACGGCGGGCCTGCTCGCGCAGCCGTCCGTCCTGGTGCTGCCCGTGGTCGTGCTGACGGCCCGGCACCTGTGCGATCTCGCTCGGCAGGTCCGGGCCGGAGTGGCGGCGGAGCGCCACGGCCCGGTGGCCGAACACCTGCGGCTGCTCGGGCTCCGGGAACGCACGGTGGTCCTCCGCCACACGCTGCCCAACGCCCTGGGCCCCGCCGCGCAGCAGTACGCCCGCTGCGTGGAGGGCCTGTTGGGCGGCGCCGTGCTGGTGGAGGCGGTCTTCGGATTCCGCGGACTGGGCAACGGGTTCGTCGAGGCGGTGCAGAACCGCGACATGCCGCAGGTGCAGACGTACGCGCTCCTGTTCACCGGCACCGCGGTCGTCGTCAACCTCGCCGGTGACCTGGTCGCGCACCGGCTGGCGCCGCGCCGGGAGATGGCCGTATGACCACCCCGGCGGAGCCGGCCGACACGCGCACCGCCCGGTTCCGCCTCCCGTGGATCGCCCTGGTCCTGCTGACGGTCCCGGTGGCGGTGGCCCTGCTGGGGCCGTGGGCCGCCGGCGACGCGTCGGCCGGGCAGGACACGCTGCCCTCGCAGCCACCCGGCGGCGGGCATGTTCTCGGCACCGACGTCCTGGGGCGCGACGTGCTGTCGCTCGTCCTGCAAGGTGGCGCGTCGGTACTCGGAAGCGCCCTGGCCGCGCTCCTTATCGGCACGGCCGTCGGCGTACCACTTGGCCTGCTGGCCGCCGGCCCTCGGCGGGCCCTCGACGAGACGGTGATGCGCACCCTGGACCTGCTCCTCGCCTTCCCCGGTCTGCTGGCCCTGATGACCCTGGCCGCGGCGGGCCACCGTGACCGGTACTGGCTTGTGACGGTCGCCGGGCTGCTCCAGGTACCGGCCGTGGCCCGGCTGGTCCGCGGAGCCGCGCTCGCCCCCGGTGCCCGCACGGTCGTCGAGGCACTGCGGATGCAGGGGCACGGCTGGGCGTACATCCATCTGCGCCACCTGGCGCGGGAGCTGGCCGCGCCCTTGGCGACCGACGCGGCCGGCCGCTTCACCGTCGTGCTGTACCTCCTGGCATCCGCCAACTTCCTCGGCCTTGGACTGCCCGCGGCATCGCCGGACTGGGCCGTGCTCATCGAGCGCAACAGCGATGCCCTGTTCATCCAGCCCGCCGCGGTTCTGGTACCCGCCGGCCTGCTGACGGCGCTGTGCGTGGGCGGCAACCTGCTCGTCGACCGGGCCCTGGCCCGCAGGAGGAGACCGTGACCGGCCCCGGACCTCTGCTCGAGATCCCGGAGATCTCCGCCCGCGCGGACGCGGCGGCGCACCCCTTGCTGGACCGCGTCGCCCTGACCGTCGGACCGGGTGTGGTGGTCGCGGTCGTCGGGCCGTCCGGAAGCGGCAAGACCACACTGGGCCTGGCGGCGCTCGGCGCCTCGCGCGGCGGGGTCGCACTCTCGGGAAGGGTGCTGCTGAGGGGCACGGACCTGATGCCCCTGACGCCCGCAGAACGGCGGACCACCCGGGCCGGGTTCGCCGCCCACCTGCCCCAGCACCCGGAGAGCGTCCTCGATCCGGTCCGCCGGGCGGGCAGCGTCCTCATGGAGCTGGCCGCTCTCGCCCACGTCGGACGCGGCGCCCGCGAAGCCGCCGCGGTCCGGGCACTGGCACGGTCCGGCCTGGAGTGGGACGCCGTACGCCGCCGCTTCCCGCACCAGCTTTCCGGCGGCCAGCAACAGCGTCTGGCTCTCGCGTCCGCCCTGGTGACCGGTGCCGGACTGCTGGTCCTGGACGAGCCGACGAGCGGCCTCGACCCGGTACTCGCGCATGCCCTCGGCCGCACGGTCCGGGAACTCGCGGACGCCGGAGCGGGAGTACTGCTGCTCAGCCACGACCTGCCGATGGTCCGTGGGACGGCGGACCGCGTCATCGTCCTGGAGCACGGCCGAGCCGTCGACTCGGGACCCGCGGCGCACGTACTCGGCCTTCCGCGGCACCGCGCGGCGGCTGCCGGACCGGTCCGCGCGGCGGCCCTCTCCCCGGCCCGTCACCGGGCCACCGAGGAACTCCTCGCCGCGGAACGCCGCACCGGCGCGGACACCGGCCAGGCCCCCCGCACCGGCGACCGCGCCCCGGACAGCGACGCCGGAGTGTCCGCCGAGGCCATCGTCGTACGTCGCCGGACCGGCGCGCTCCTCACCGGCCCGGTCTCCATGGCCTTCCCACCCGGCAGCCGAACCGCACTGCTCGGCCCCTCGGGCTCGGGCAAGACGACGTTCGCCCGGGTCCTGGCCGGGCTGACGCCCCCCACATCGGGCCAGGTGCACCACGGCGGCCTACCCCTCCCCGCCCGCGTCGACCGCCGCTCACCCGCCCGGCGCCGCGCCGTCCAGTACGTACACCAGAGCAGCGCCGACTCCTTCGAGACCCACCGTCCGGTCCTGGGACAACTCGCCGACACGCCACGGCTGCTGCGCGGCCTGGGCGACAGGGAGGCGACAGCCGAGGCGATCGAAACGGCGAAGGCGCTGGGACTCGACGAGGAACTGCTGCACCGCCACCCCGGCCGCCTCTCCGGCGGACAACTGCAACGCTGCGCGCTGGTACGGGCGCTGACGGCTCAACCGGCTCTGCTGGTGTGCGACGAGGTGACCCCGGCGCTCGACACGGTCTCCCGGGAGCGGGTCCTCCACGCCCTGCCCCAACTCCTGGCCCCCGCCCGCACGGCGCTGCTGTTCATCAGCCACGACCTGGCCGCGGTACGGGCGCTGACCCAGGAGGCGGTGCTCTTCGAGGACGGCCGCCGCGTGCGACACGGCCCGGTCGACGAGGTGCTGCCTGCCGGGTGGGCAGGCGGGAGTGGGGAGGGGGCGTGAACTCGTTGGCGGCAGGGGCGGGGCGGTGACCACCAACGAGACGGCCTCTCTTCTCTTCCGAGTGCCTATAGTCAGTCCGGCATGGCTTCTCGGGGCGTCACCAGGGTCAGCCGATCGGGGCGCTCCGAGGTCCACCGGCCCGGCCCTGCTTTTGGCCGTAGCACCCAGACGGTGCCGCCCCGCACATCCGTGACGATCCCGCACCGGTCGGTTTCTTCGTCATGGATCAAGTCGCCCACCCATGCGCGCCGTTCGCCCATCACCCGTGGCCCTTGTCGCGCAGCTCCGCCCACACCCGTTTGCCCCACGGCAACATGTCGGTGCCCCAGTTCTCCGAGAGGGCCGCCACCAGCAGCAGACCGCGCCCTTGCTCATATGCGTTCCCGGGTTCCCGGCGCACCGGCAGCACGCGCGAGAAATCCACGATGCCGACGCGCACGAACGCTTCCGCAGGGTGTTCGACGGTGAGCCGGATGGACTTTCTCCGAGCGTGCTGGACCGCGTTGGATACCAGTTCGGAGAGGATCAGGGCGCTGTCATCCGCTAGGCCCTCCAGGGTCCAGACGGCTAAGGCGATGCGCACCAGCCGTCGGGCGGAGGCGGCGCTTTCCGGCTCGCGAGGCAGCGTAACGCTGTAGCCGGGGTGGCCGGTCGGGCGCGCCTGCGCTGTGGGTTGCGGCATGTCGGTCTGCTCTCTCGGATCGGCCGAGCCCCGGGCCGGTCGAGTGGGTCGCCGGGGCACTGTCCCCATGGAAGCGACATGCCGAGAGTGATGACAGGGACGCTGCGTCCCATTTTCACGACGCTATTCGGCGACCCCCAGGAACTCCGCCAACCGCCCCAGCCCCGCGGGATGGTTGGGGAGCGCCCACAGATCGCGCACGATGGCCACGGCCAAGGTGTGGTGCCGCATCCACGTCGGCGCCACCCGGCGCAGGGATTCGAGGGTCTTCACCGCTCCGGCGGCATCCCCGGTGTCGCAGTGAGCGCGCGCCACGTCCAGCAGCAGCCAGGTCCGCCAGGACTGCGGGGTTTCCTTGCTCAGCCGTATGCCCTTGGCCAGGGCCAGGGCGTCTTCCGGGTGTCCGTACTGGACTGCCAGGCGGACACGCTCGATGCGGACCGACGACGGACTGAACACGCTGACCATGCGGCTGTCCGTCCCGGCGGGCAGCTTCGGGACGCGGGCAGCCTCCTTCTCCGCCGCCTCCATCATCGACGCGGCGCTTTCGTAGTCCCCGCTCCGCGCGGCCGACGTGGCGGCGCTCATGGTGATGGCCCCCCACACCTTCAGGCCGTCGGCCGTCCCGGTGTCGCCTGCGTCCGTCATGGTGGCGGCGGCACGGAGCGCGATACTCAACGCGTCATCCAGGCGCCCTTGTCGCTGATACGTCCACGCCGTGGAGTTTGCGATCATCGTGGGAAGAAGCGGATCCGAGGACCGCCCCGCCGCCTGTGCCGCACGCTCCAGGCTGATCAGGGCAAGGTCGGTCTTGCCCATCCGCACGGCGACATGCCCGGCGAGCTGGAGCACCTTCCCCAGGGCCGCGTAACCGGCCCTGCGGTGGTCGTCGTTGTCCGCGTACGTCGCGCCGCGTGCATCCGAGATCAGGTCCGGCAGAGCGATCATCACCGTGTCGAACTCGGCGGCGTGGTAGTGCGTCCAGCCGTTCGCGATCTGCTCACGCAGACGGTCCAGCGAGAAGCCGGGACCGGGCGGCTCCGGCTCCGGACCGTTCAACGCGGGCATGATGGCCCGGCGCACGGCCACGAAGCGCGGGCCGTCGTTCTCCCCGGTTGAGGCGACCGCGGGAGGGTCCCCCAGCAACGTGGTCAGTTCCACCCCCAACCCATTCGCCAGGGCGTGGAGCGTGGGCAGCCGTGCCGAGTGCTTCCGCCGTTGTTCGAGCTGACGGATCACATCGACGGACACACCGGAGCGTTCGGCCAGTTCCTCTTGGGTCAGGGTGGCCAGACGTCGCAAGCGGCGCAGAGTCCGGCCCAAGTCTTCGTTCGCCACGCAGTCACCGTACGCCGCCGGACTGTGTGTCGGCGCTGCCGCGAGGCCGTCGGGCCGTGGGCGCCGGGGTGGCTGCGTGACGGTCTCCGGCCGCTGGTTCGACCAGCCGGGCCGGCGGGAACGCCCGCCGGGAAGACGGCCCCCGCCGACCTGTTCGGTGCCTGCGGGGGCCGTCGAATCCGGGTCACGTTCCTCGACGGCCGGGAGTGGGCCGCCGGGCGCGAAGAGCGGTTCCGGCGGTGCCGGCCGGTCTCAGCGGAACGCGGCGGCGTTGCGGGTTGCCCAGTCGGCGAAGGGGCGCGGGGCGCGGCCGAGTACCCGCTGGACGTCCGGGCTGATGCGCACCTCGGCGGGGCTCGGGGAACCGATGATGTCCAGGGTGTCGTCGGCGAGCTCCGCCGGCATGCTCCGGCTCATGGCGGTCCTGGCCTCGTCGCGGGTGAGCTCGTGGAATTTCACCGGTGAGCCCAGCGCGGCGGCGATGGCCTCCGTCTGCCCGCGCGGAGTGATCACCTCGGGGCCGGTCAGCTCGTACGCGCCACCGATGTGCTGGTCGTCCAGCAGGCAGGCCGCCGCGACCGCGGCGATGTCCGCCGGATCGATGACCGGCACGCCGACGTCACCGAAGGGCGCGGCGACGAGCTGTTGTGTGCGGACGGACTCGGCCCACCACAGGGCGTTGGAGGCGAAACCGCCCGGCCTCAGGATGGCCCACTCCAGGCCGGACTCCCGCAGCGTGTCCTCCAGTTCGCGCATCGCGATCCGTGTGCGGCCGAAGGGCCTGGTCACCACGCCGAGGGTGGAGAGCAGGACGATCCGGCGGACCCCGGCGGCCGCGGCCTCGGTGATGATGTCGCCGGGGTTGGCGCCCGTGGCGTGCAGGTCGCCGGAGAGCAGCAGGAACAGCGACTTCGCCCCGGCCAGTGCGGGCTTGAGTCCGCCCGGCTCGGTCAGGTCGGCCACCACGTGGCGGACGCCGTCGGGCACCGCTGCCGGGTGCCGTGAGACCGCCGTGACCTGCTGTCCCGCCTCGGCCAGTTCCTGCGTCAACGGCCGGCCGATGTTCCCTGTCGCCCCGGTCACTACGATCATGATCAGCTCCTCGTCAGATGCCCTGTGAGGTCCTCACGCTAGGAGTGTCGGCTAACTTTTGGTAAGGACATACCTTCGAGTAAGCTCATGACATGAGTGAAGGCGTGCAGCGCAGACAGGTCGTGGCGGGGAAGCCGTATGACGTGTTTCACACCGACTGCCCCGCGCGCGGGGTGGTCGACCATGTGACCAGCAGGTGGGGTATCTGGGTGCTGATCTCCTTGCGGAGCGGCAGCCTCAGGTTCTTCGAGCTCCGCGAGAGCATCCAGGGCATCAGCGAGAAGATGCTCGCGCAGACTCTGCGCACGCTGGTCCAGGACGGCCTGGTCTGGCGGGAGGTCGAGCCGACGACGCCGCCCCAGGTCACCTACGGGCTGACGGAGTTCGGCCGGGAGGTCGGCGAGCCGCTGACGGAGCTGTTCGACCGGATCACGCGGCGGCTGTCGCCGCTCGGCGTGTAACGGCGGGCGGAGCAGGGGCACATCCGGCACGCGCAACGGCTCCGCCCGGGTGGGCGGAGCCGTTGCGCGAAGACGTGCGTACGGATCAGGCGTGGCGGCGGTTGCCCGTGATGACGCGGTACAGCACGAGGAGGATGAGCGAGCCGACGATGGCGGCGATCCACGTGGAGAGGTCGAAGAAGCCGTCGATGGAGTCGACGCCGAAGATGACCTTGCCCAGCCAGCCGCCGAGCAGACCGCCCGCGATACCGATGAGCATCGTGATGATGATGCCGCCCGGGTCCTTGCCCGGCATGAGCGCCTTGGCGATGAGGCCCGCGAGCAAGCCGATGATGATCCAAGCAATGATGCCCATAATGCCTCTCCTACCTGGTCGTATAAAGACTGTGTCAAGCACCGTCTTTACCGTGCCGGGCCTTTCAAACGCCGATCGCGAAGTTCCTCGTGGGATCGGTGGAGGGGCATGCCGGTCGGGTGTTCGGCGGGTCCGCGCCGGAACCCGGCGGCCGCGCCGGGAACAGCCGACCCGGCCCGTACGGTTGCGGTGAGCGAGGGCCCGGTGCCGCCCGGGCGGGGAGCAGGGGGCCGTGAGGCAGTCCGCCCCGCCGGGGCCCGGCCCGCGGGGATCGTGGCATCACCGCCGCGCCCTCTGATCAAGACCTATTTTTCCGTTGGAGGACTTTTCCATGACTGACCGGCCCTTGACGCTCATGGCAGTACACGCCCACCCCGACGACGAGGCCACCGGAACCGGAGGGGTCCTCGCGCGGTACGCGGCGGAAGGCATCCGCACCGTTCTCGTGACGTGTACCGACGGCGGATGCGGTGACGGACCGGGGGGTGTCAAGCCGGGCGACCCCGGGCACGATCCGGCTGCCGTCGCCGCCATGCGCCGTCAGGAACTCCGGGCGAGCTGTGACGTCCTGAAGATCAGCGATCTCGAGACGCTGGACTACGCGGACTCGGGGATGACGGGCTGGCCTAGCAACGACGCCCCCGGTTCCTTCTGGCGGACCCCCGTGGAGGAAGGCGCCGCCCGGCTGGCGGAGCTCATGCGGCACTACCGGCCCGATGTGGTCGTCACCTACGACGAGAACGGCTTCTACGGCCACCCCGACCACATCCAGGCCCACCGCATCACGATGGCGGCGCTGGAGATGACCGGGCTGACGCCGAAGGTGTACTGGACGACGATGCCCCGCTCGATGATGCAGCGGTTCGGGGAGGCCATGCGCGAGTTCAACGAGGACATGCCGGAGCCGGACCCCGCCGAGGCCGCCGCGATGGCCGAGATCGGCCTCCCCGACGACGAGGTCACCACGTGGGTGGACACCACCCCGTTCAGCGGTCAGAAGTTCGACGCGCTGGCCGCGCACGCCAGTCAGGGCGAGAACATCTTCTTCCTCAAGATGGGCAAGGAGCGGTTCGGTGAGTGGATGGGCGTCGAGACCTTCGTACGCGTGAAGGACGCCACCGGCGCGGCCGTACCCGAGAACGACCTCTTCGCCGGACTGCGCTGACCCGCCCGGCCGGGGAACCGGCAACGCACATCGGCCGCGATGGGGCGTAGTTGACCGAGCCGGTGGACCCGATTGCGAGTCCACCGGCTCGAACCAGCCAATTTCCGCCACATCTCGTTCACATGTGCGAGGAACTGTGACCATGTCGCAGTGACGAAGAACCCATGGGTCAGACGCTTCCGCTCGTTCCGCTGTGCCCTGCTCGGGCTGATGTCCATCCTGTTCCTGGCGGTCTCCGCGCCGCCGTCGGCCGCCGCGGACGGGACCTGCTCCGAGAGCGGGAACTACGAGGTCTGCGCCACCTACGGGGGCGACGGCAACGTCGACACCCTGATCCCCCGGAAGATCAGGGCGAAGTTCGACGCGACGGCGGGGGCCGCGCAGAGCGGCGACTACATCCGCGGCGCGATGTACACCTGGAGCACCAGCGGTTACGGTGCCGAAGTGGCCGACTCGTTGGTCAGTGCCGCGAAGCAGGGCGTCAGCGTCCGGCTCGTCGTCGGCTCCATCGACAACACCCTCCGGGACAAGTTCGTCAACGCGGGCATCGACCTCCGGATCTGCGCGGACGCGTGCATGCTGAACCCCAACGGCTCGTGGAGCGGGGCCATGCACAACAAGTTCTTCGTGATCAAAAAGGGCGACACCAAGCTCGTCATGCAGACCTCGATGAACCTGAGCAGCTGGCAGGCCCAGCACGCGCAGAACATGCTGATCGTCCGCGACGACAGTGCGCTGTTCGCCGGTTACGTCAACTACTGGCGTCGCATGTACGACCAGGACTGGACCTGGGGCGGAGTGACGTGGGGCGACGAGGACAAGTCTCCGTACGGCAGCAACGGGAACTCCCGGGCGTACTTCTTCCCGCAGTACACCAAGCAGCCGCTGGTCGGGGTGCTGGCCGGCGTGAGCGCGTGCACGACGGGGAACGACCGCGTCTGGCTGGAGGCCAGCCTCTTCGACAGCAGCGACCACTCCCGGGACATCATCGCCCAGCTGAACCGGTTGCGCGGCATCGGCTGCGACGTCAAGGTCGTCGTCCAGGAGGCCAGTGGAAGGAACCAGTTGCTGGCCAACGGTGTGCCCAGCAGCGACATCAGCTGCGACGGATGGAGCCACAACAAGCTGACGCTGATCGACGCGAAGTACGCGGGGGAGTGGCGCAAGGCGGTGTTCGTCGGCTCGTACAACGTGACCTCGAACTCCAACTACCGGGCCAACGACACGATGCTGCGGATCATCGACGGATGGGTCACCAACCGCTACATCGATCAGTTCCGGGCCCTGTGGACCAATCCGCGTAGCTGCGACGCGGTCTGACGCGGCGCGGGTGCCGGGGGTTCCGGCCGCCCGGCACCCGCGCCACGACCGCCCGAGGGCGCACGGCGGGCTGACCGCCCGGCGCCTTCGCGCCGCGCGGCTCAGGGACGCATGACGATCTTGCCCACGTGTCCCCTGCGGGAGAGCGCCTCCTGCGCCTGAGCCGCCCGGTCCAGTGGAAAGGTCGCGGCGATGACGGGCTGGACCTCCGCCCGGCGGGCGAGGTCCATGAGGAGGGCGAAGTGCGTGGGTGTGTGCATCGCCGACCCGATGACCTGGGCGTTGTGCAGATAGAGGCGGCGCACGTCGAAGGCGACGTCGTATCCACCGAGTGCGCCGGCGATGACCCACCGTCCCCCTTCGCGCAGCAGCGGCAGCCCCTGGCTCACCAGTTCGCCGGCCACGACGTCGAGTGCGACGTCGATGCCCCCCGGGGCCGCGGCGCGGATCTGCTCGGCGACGTCCCCCGCGCGGTCGACGACCGCGTGCGCGCCCGCTTCGCGCACCGCGTCGATCTTGGGTCCACTGCTGATGGCGAGCACCCTCGCGCCGCGCGCACGGGCGAGCTGTACCAGCGCGATGCCCACGCCGCCGGACGCTCCAGAGACCAGGGCGGTCTCACCCTTCCGGAGCCGGCCGCGCTCGATCATGCCGAGCGCCGTGCCGTAGGCGGTCGGCAGCGTCGCGAGCTGGTCGTCGGTGAGCGGGGATTCCGTCACATCGTGTACGCGCTCCGCCGGCGCTGTCACGTACTCGGCGTATCCGCCGTCGCGTTCGCTCCCCATCAGGCCCACCGGGTTGGCGTCCGGCCCCTCGGTGTCGTAGATCGCGGGGTCGACGACCACACGGCGTCCCACCAGGTCTCCCGTCACGCCGGTCCCGACCGCCACGACCCGGCCGGCCACGTCGGCGCCCTGGATGCGCGGGAAGTCGATCGGGCCCCGCCAGCCCGACAGGGCCGTCGGGTCGTCCGGCCGGCCGTAGGCGCCCTCCCGGGTCCACAGGTCGGTGTTGTTCAGGGCCACCGCACCGACCTGGACCAGCACCTCGCCCGCCCGGGGGGAGGGGACGGCGACCTCCGTCCGATCGAGGACCTCGGGCCCGCCGTGCCCGGTGATCCGTACTGCTCGCATGAAATCGGACAAGCCCATCGCTTGGACCTCCTCGCAGGTATACTGATCTGTGAACATCTCCACCGTACACCGATCTGTGAAGGGGTCCACCATGCAGGAGGCGCGGCCCATGACGCCGGCCGGGCGGCGCATCGTGGCGGCCGCCGAGGAGCTGTTCTACAACCGCGGCATCACGGCGGTCGGCGTGGATCTGATCGCCGAGCACTCGGGCGTGACCAAGCGGACCCTGTACAACCGGTTCGGTTCGAAGGACCAGCTCGTGGCGGCCTACCTCACCGAACGCGACCGGCGCTGGCGGTCGATCGTCCGTGCCGCCGTAGAAGCCTGCGACACTCCCGCCGAGGCCGTCACCGCACCCTTCGAGGCGCTGCGGACCTGGAGCGGGACCAACACCCGCGGTTGCGCCTTCATCAACGCGCTCGCCGAACTCCCGGATCCCGCGCACCCCGCACACCGCATCGCCGCGAACCAGAAGCTCTGGCTGCTGAACCTGTTCGAGGAACTCGCCGCCGCAGCGGGCTGCCCGGGCCCGGCCGCCCTCGCCACCCGGCTCCTCGTGCTGCACGAGGGGGCCGTCGCCACGCAGCCGCTCTCGATCGACACGCTCCCGGAGAGCACTGCTCTGGCACGGACTCTGGTGCGGGCCGGGGCGTCGCCCCGCCGCTAGGGCCGCTCGTTCGCATCCCGCCGGGCTCGCGGGGTCCGGTCTGATCCGGACGACAGGCCCTGGAGCCTGACGCCGCGCGGCCACCCTCCGGGCGACGACGGCCGTTTGACGACAGGCCCTAGATGGCTTTCGGCGACGAGCGCAGGTGAGCGGCGCCCGAGCGCACCGCCCATCCGAAGACGGCGAAGGCGACGACGCCCACCACGGCCGAGTCGTACGGGGCCGGCAGACGTCCGGAACCACCGAAAGTGCCGAGCCAGGACAGCAGGGTCAGGGCCGCCAGGTGGAACACGATCCAGGCGCCCCTGGACAGCTCCTCGGCCCGGCTGCCGTCTGCCGTCCCGCGTCGCTGGAGCAGGAACAGCGGGACACCGGCGAGGACGAGAGGCAGCGCGAGCCGCAGGTCGTCCCAGCCCGACCAGTAGACGAACTCGGTCGCCACGGCGAAACTGACCGGCGCGATCCAGCGCAGCCCCGGCATGCGGCCGTCCGCGGGCGGAACGCCACGCTCGCGGTCGTGCGCCCGGAAGGACGCCACGGCCACCGCCGAGGCGGCGTAGATGATCAGGTACATGTCCCCCATCACGCTCACGATGTCCTGCCAGCCGCCGAACGGCAGCATGAAGACGATGATGACCGCGAGGTTGAGAACCAGGGCGCGGCGCGCGATTCCGGAGCGGGGATCGATGCGCATGAAGAAGCGGGGCAGCAGGCCGTTCTTCGAGAGGGCGTAGGTGTGGCGGGCGTCGATCGCGACCCCCACGTAGGCGGAGCCGCCCGGGGAGACGACAGCGTCGGCGTAGAGCAGTGTGGCCAGCCACTGCAGGTTGAGGACGAGGGCGAGCTGACCGAACGGCGACTCGAAGTTGACGCCCTGCCAGCCGTGCTTCAGCAGTGACTCGGGCACCGTGTAGAGGAAGGCGAGTTGGAGCCCGAGGTAGACCAGCACCGCGAGGCCGATTCCGGTGAGGACGGCGGCAGGCACGTTGCGGCGCGGGTTGCGGGCCTCTCCGGAGAAGTCCAGAGGGGCCTGGAACCCGTTCACGGAGTACACGATGCCGCCGCCGGCGAGCGCGGTGAGGCAGGCCGCGTAGCCGTACGGGGCGAACCCGCCGTGGTCCGTGAGACGGCCGGAGTGGGTGCCGGACAGGAACAGGGCGACCACCGTGAGCACCGGGACGACGACCTTGAACACCGACACCAGGTTGTTGACCCGTGCGAACATCCGCACCGCGAACCAGTTCAGTGCGGTGAGCAGCACGCTCAGTGCGGCGGCGACTCCCAGGCCGGAGGCGGTGAGACTGTCGCCGCGGTAGAGGCCGGGCACGTAGTGGGCGGCGTACTGCATGATCGCGCTGATCTCGGCCGCGGTGCCGCCGACGGAGAGCAGGACGGACCAGCCGACGACGGTGCCGACCAGCCGGCCGTTCGCGTACAGCGGCCAGCGGACCGTGCCGCCGCCTTCCGGCCTGGTGGCGCCGAGTTCGACCATGACCAGCGCGATCAGTGCGCAGAGCAGGCCGGCCGCCACCCAGGAGAGCAGTGCGGCGGGGCCGGCCGTCTGCGCGGCGTACATGGCGGCGAACAGCCAGCCCGAGCCGAGGATGTTGGAGAAGCCGATCGCGGTCAGGCCCCAGAACCCGAGGTCCTTGCGCAGCCGGTTCTCCTCGGCGCGGACGTCCGGGGCTCCGGCGGTCTCCGCCGGCTGTCGATGCGCCACGTGGCAGCCTCCTCGAAGATCGCGGACCACGGGGGCCAGCGTGCCACGTGGTGCGCCGCGTTCGTCGAAGCGCCGCCCGGGGGTCAGCGGCCCTTTCGTACCCGGGCCGCCGCGCGTGCTTCCGCCGTCCTGCGGGCGTCGGCCGTCCTGCGGGACTCCTTGGGGCGGCCCGGACGAGTGCCCATGCCGCGGAAGGGCGCGTTGCCGCTGCCCTTCCCCTCGATCGGCGGGCGCTTCGCCCCGGTGATGGCGGTCAGCTTCGCCTCGCCGGAGCGCACCTGGGTGACGGTCGGCCGGATGCGGGCCTCGGTCATGATCCGGTTCACGTCCTGCCGCTGGTTCGGCGTGACCAGTGTGACCACGTTCCCGGACTCCCCGGCACGAGCCGTACGCCCGCCACGGTGCAGGTAGTCCTTCGCGTCGGCCGGCGGGTCGACGTTGACGACGAGGTCGAGCGCCTCGATGTGAATGCCTCGGGCCGCGACGTTGGTGGCCACCAGCACGGTGATCTCGCCGTCCTTGAACTGCGCGAGCGTGTGGGTGCGCTGGGGCTGCGACTTCCCGCTGTGCAGCGCGCCGGCCCGTATGCCGGAGGCCCGCAGATGCCGGGTGAACTGGTCCACGCCGGCCTTGGTGTCCAGGAACATCAGCACCCGGCCGTCCCGGGCGGCGATCTCGGTCGCGGTCGCGTACTTGTCGGCGGGGTGGATGTTCAGCACATGGTGTTCCATCGTGGCGACCGAACCCGCCACCCGGTCGAGCGAGGCCACCACCGGCTCGTGCAGGTGGTTGCGCACCAGCTGGTCGACGTTGCGGTCGAGCGTGGCGGAGAACAGCAGCCGCTGCCCGTCGGGGCGGACCTGGTCCAGGAGTTCCGAGACCTGTGGCAGGAACCCCAGGTCGCACATCTGGTCCGCCTCGTCCAGCACCGTGATCCGCACCTGCCGCAGATCGCAGGACCGACGCGATACGAGGTCGGTGAGGCGTCCCGGCGTCGCGACGACCACCTCGGCGCCGGTCCGCAGCAGCGCCGCCTGCCGGTTGACGGCCAGCCCGCCGACGACCGTCGCCAGCCGCAGGCCGAGCGCCTGCGCGTACGGGGTGAGCGCGTCGCTCACCTGCATCGCGAGCTCCCGGGTCGGCACCAGAACCAGTGCGAGGGGCCGCTTCGACTCCGCCCGCATGCCTGCCGTCCGCGCCAGCAGCGCGAGCCCGAAGGCGAGCGTCTTGCCGGAACCCGTCCGCGCGCGGCCGAGGACGTCACGGCCCGCCAGCGCGTTGGGCAGGGTCGCCGCCTGGATCGGGAAGGGCTCCGTCACACCGAGCCGGGCCATCGTCGCGTCGAGCTCCGGCGGCAGTCCGAGCGCGTCGAAGGACTCGACCGGCGGCAGGCCGTGGTCATCGCTCCGCGGCGTTGTGAGCTCGCCCTCCGGGGCCGGCGGCTTCGCGTTCATGGGGGTCCTTCCTCGGTCTGGCGCCGGAACGCGCCGGGGCCCGTACCCCTCGGTACGGGCCCCAACGGTTTCGAAGCGTGCCCCCCAGTTTACCAGCGGGGACCCCGGCGCATTCCGGCCCCGGTCGAAGCGGTTCAGGCGTCGCCCATGACCAGACCCTCGATGGTGTGCTTCTGCGTCACCGGCTCCAGCACGTCGACGACGGCACAGTCCAGGTGGCGCCGGACGCGCTCCGGGAGCGCGTCCCAGTAGGACCGGGTCACGGCGGTGTCGTGCCGGTCGCCGTTGGCGGCTTCGGGGCCGTCCACTCCCAGGACGAGCACCGGACGGGACCTGGAGGAGTTGTTCTTCGTGCCACGGTGGATGGTCAGCGCGGTACGGGCCGAAAGGTCCCCGCGCCGGGGGAACTTGCGCACCGCCCGCTCCTCGTAGCGCGGGTAGTGCGAGCGGGGCGGGAACATGCCGTGCCCGAACTCGGGGCTCTCGTCCCACTGGGTGCCCGGTGCGATCTCGAAGGGGCCCATGTCCCTCTCCGTGTCCACAGCGGTCACGTTGAAGGCCAGGGAGGTCAGGCGTCGCTCGGTGCGGGTCGCCTCCGGCATCGGGAAGTCCCGGTGCCAGGGCTGGTTGACGGCGCCTTCGAGCGGTACGTCGAAGCCCAGCTCGACGACGCGGTAGTCGGGGCCGAGCGTGGCGGTACAGACCGACCGCACCCACGGGTGGTCGACGAGGTCCACGAAGCCGCGCAGCTGCTCGGGGTGTATCTCCACGTAGAAGCGGTGCGGGCCGCGCCCGACCGCGCCCCCGGGGCGTGCGGACGCCTCCTGGAAGGCCACCTCGATGTCCTCACGGAGCCGGTCGGCCCACTCGGGGGAGAAGGCGCCCCTGCGGGCCGTGATGCCGTCCGAGTACAGAGCCTCGACGTCCGACGACACATCGACGTCGAGGTCGGTCAGTGTGACTCCGGGATACGGGTGCGGGCTCATGGGTCCTCCTTGCGATGGGGTCGCCCGCCATGTTGCATCGTTGATTTCAACGTTGCAATACCCTACGGCGAAATGCCTCCGCACCCGGCACGGCATGCCACGATGGGCGGATGAGCAGCAGTCTGAAGGACGTGGCGGCCCGGGCCGGGGTCTCGGCGCGTACGGTGTCGAACGTGGTGAACGGATCCGCCCGGGTCTCGCCGCAGACGCGCCTGCGGGTCCAGGAAGCGATCGACGAGCTGGGCTACCGCCCCAACCTCGCGGCCCGCAGCCTGCGGGCCGGCCGCACCGGAATCATCGGACTGGCCGTCCCGGAGCTCCACTCGCCCTATTTCGGAGAGCTCGCCGGTCTCCTGGTCGACGAGGCGCGGCGCCGCTCCTGGACCGTGATCATCGAGCAGACACGGGGAAACGCCGAGTTCGAAAGAAGGCTGCTCACCGGTGACAGCGGCCGGGTGATGGACGGGCTGATCATCAGCCCCTGGGCGCTGACGGCGGACGAGCTGACCGCCACCGCGCACACCCTGCCCATCGTGCTGCTCGGCGAACGCAGCTCCCAGGGCAAGGCGGACCATGTGGCGGTGGACAGTGTGGCAGCGGCGGACGAGGCGACCACCCACCTGCTGGGGCTGGGGCGCCGACGCGTCGCCGCGATCGGTCTTCAGCCCCATCTGCGCAACGGCACCGCACAACAGCGCGCGGATGGCTACCGCAGGGCGCTGCGGCGGGCCGGCATCGCGCCCAGGCCGGAATGGGAGCGGGCCGTGACCGCACTGCACCGGGCGGACGGCGCCCGCGCCATGGCCGAACTCCTGGACGGCGACACCGCTCCCGACGCCGTGTTCGCGTTCAGCGACGAACTGGCACTGGGCGCCATGCGGGTGGCGCACCTGAGAGGCCTGCGCATGCCGGAGCAACTTGCCGTCGTCGGGTTCGACGACATCGAGGACGGCCGGTTCAGCCACCCGTCCCTGACGACCGTCTCACCCGACAAACGACAGATCGCCCAGCGTGCCCTGCAGTGCCTGGCGGACCGTGTCTACAGTCCGCTCAACGATGTGCCCGCCGCCGTTCTGACGGTTCCGCACCGGCTGCTCGTACGCGGAAGCACCGTCGCGGAGGCGCAGGCCCGCGAATAGCCCGCCGGTCGCGACGCCCGGTTGTGGCTCGCTGAACTACCCATCGCCGACCGGGGGTTCGGGCCGCCCGCCGTCGAGCTGCGGCGCACGTCAGCCGTCGAGCGTCCGGGCGTACGGGTCCCACTCCTCGGGCAGCGGCTCGGCCACGGTGAGGTGGCTGTCCACATCGACGGGGCCCGCGGTGTCGGCTGCCGCGGTGATCGCCTCCATCACGTTGAGGACATGCAGGGCGAGTTCCCCGGAGGCCCGGTGTGCGGTGCCGGCGCGGGCGGCGCGTGCCATGTCCAGTACGCCCGTGCCGCGGCCGGCGGCAGCCCCGACGGCCTTCTCCTGGCGGCCGGGGCCGCCGTCCTCGATGCGGGACGCACCGTCGAAGTGGTTGGGATCGGGCATCACGAGGGTGGCGTCCATGCCGGTGATCTCGACGAAGCCGAGCCGCAGCCGCGGTGACTCGAAGCTGAAGACGGCGGTCGCGCTGGAGCCGCCGGCGAACTCCAGCAGCGCCGAGACGTGCGTGGGCACCTCGACGTCGAACTCCGTGCCCGCGCGTGGTCCGGAACCGATCACCCGGCGCGCCCGTGAGCGGGCGGCGACCGCGCTCACCCGGCGGACCGGGCCGAAGACGCACACCAGAGCCGTCAGGTAGTAGGGGCCCATGTCGAAGAGCGGACCACCGCCCGCACGGAAGAGGAATTCCGGACTGGGGTGCCACGACTCGGGGCCCGGCGTCTGCATCAGGCTGAGCGCCGTGAGCGGTGCGCCGATCAGGCCCGAGCGGATCAGCCGCAGAGAGCTCTGCACGCCGGCGCCCAGGAAGGTGTCGGGGGCACCACCGACGCGCACACCGGCTTCCGCCGCGGCGGCCAGCAGCTTGCGGGCGCTCTCACTGTCGGCCGTCAGCGGCTTCTCGTTCCAGACGTGCTTGCCGGCGGCGACCGCGGCCAGTGCGATCTCCGCGTGGGCGGCGGGCACGGTCAGGTTGACGACCAGCTCGACGTCCGGGTGGGCGAGCGCGTCGGCGACACCGCCCCAGGCGGGTACTCCGTAGGTGTCGGCCTGGGCGCGCGCCCGGTCCTCGTCGAGGTCCGCACAGATCAGGACCCGGAGGTCGGGGAAGGCGGTGAGGTTGGTGAGGTACTGATCGCTGATGACGCCGCAACCGATGACGGCGATCCCCATCGGGCCCGTACGGGCCACGTTCTGGTGTTTCATCGGACGCCTTCCGAGGTCAGGTGGGCGAGGCTCTGGGCCATCGCCTCGAACATGTCGGTCGCGCACCGGTCGAGTTCGACGACGTGCCACTGCGCTGCGGGTGCGGCGGCGAGGATCTCGGAGACGGGCATGCGGCCTGTTCCGACGGCGACGTGGTCGTCCTCACGGCCGGTGAGCGGGCCGTCCTTGACGTGGAGATAGCGGACGCGCTCGCCCAGGCGGCGCAGCAGGTCCGGCACGTCCTGGCCGCCGAAGGCCGCCCAGTAGGTGTCGACCTCCAGCAGGACGCCCGGATCGAGGAGGTCGGCGAGTACCTCGAGGGCGGGCCGGCCCTGGATCGAGGTGGAGAGCTCGAAGTCGTGGTTGTGGTAACCGATGCGTACGCCGTGGTCGGCCGCCGCGCGGGCCGCGGCGTTGATCTCGGCGGCGACCGCGGCCACCGATTCCCGGTCGGCGAAGCGTTCCGGCGGTACGTACGGCAGGATCGCCGTATCGGTGCCGACGACGGCGAGGGCGTGCAGGATCTCGTCCCGCTGGTCGCCGGTCACCCAGGCGTGCGCACTGCATGCCCGCAGTCCGAACTCGTCGAGGTCCGCGCGCAGTCCGTGCGGGTCGGAGAGCACGTCGTACGGTTCGACGCCCGGGTAGCCCATGGCGGCGAGCCGGCGCAGTGTGCCGCGCCGGTCGGTGGTCATCGCCTCGTCGAGCCCGTACAGCTGGACGGCGAGCGGCGTGGTTGCGGACAAGTCGGTTGCTCCTCGGGTGCGGTGGCGGACACTGCCGCCGGGTGGGCCGGTTCGCGGCCGTTGACGGGGGAGGGCCGGACGCCGGCCGGGGGAGGGCGGCAGGCGTCCGGCGGTGGAACACCGTCGGCCTGATCAGGCCGGGGCGTCCCCGAAGTCCCGGACGTCCAGCTGCTTACCGCCCGCCAGCGCGGAACGGTGAGCGACCAGGCCGGGCAGGGTGTAGCGGGCCGCGGTCCATGCGTTGACCGGTGGCATGTCCCCGGAGAGACAGGCGGAGACGAAGTCATCGGCGAGGAACTGGTGGGAGCCCTCATGGCCGTTGGGCTGCCCGGCGAACTCGGTGGGCAGCCGGGTGATGTCGTGGGCGGGAGCGAAGCCGCTGACGAACGCGTCGCGCAACGACGGATCGATGTCGGCGAGCGCTTCGTCGTCGAGGCGCACGGTCGGCACGGTGCGCATCAACTCCTCGATGTCGTCGGCCTTCTCGCGGTCCTGCCACAGGGTGGTGGTGGCGAGCTGCTCGAAACTGCCCTCCGTGCCGAAGAAGCGGAACCTGGACTCACGCAACGGGGAGGGGTAGCCGACGCGGCGCATCTCGTTGGTCCGCACGACGCCGCCGTCGGCCGTACGGAACAGTGCCGTGGCGTTGGAGAAGTCGTTGCCCCAGAGGCTGACCTCGCGGTCGAAGACACCGTCGCCCCGGGTGTCGTGGACGCCGAGGCAGGAGACGGAGGTGACGTGCGAGCCGGTGACGGCCAGTACACCGCCCAGGGCGTGGGTGGGGTAGTACATGGGCGGGAAGCTCGCGGTCCGCTTCCAGTCGTCGCCTCCGCTGAAGCGGTAGGCGTCGTAAAAGCCGAGGTCCATGTCGTGGACGTAGTCCCCCTCGGCGTAGAAGATGTCGCCGAACGCGCCCTCGGCACGGCGTGCGCGGCAGTACACCGCGGCCGGGTTGTAGTAGCTGGTCTCGCCCATCATGTAGGTGAGGCCGGTGCGGCGCACCGCTTCGACGATCGCCTCGATCTCCTCCTCGGAGACGGCCATCGGCACGCTGGAGTAGACGTGTTTGCCGGCTTCGAGGGCCTGGACGACGAGCGGGCCGTGGGTCCAGCGCTGGGTGAAGATCGCTACGGCGTCGACGTCGGAGGCGAGCATGGCCTCGAAGGACGCGTAGGTGGTGGCGATGCGATGGCGGGCGGCCTCGTGCTCCAGCCGCTCGGGCACGGACTCGGTGAGGCGGACGTCGTGGACGCCGGGGTGGGCCTGGAAGAGGGGGATGAACGCGCGGGCGAACTGCCCGGCTCCGACGACGCCGATGCTGATGGTCACGGTGATGGCTCCTGGAGGGGGATGCGGACGGGCCTGCGGGTCAGTTCTTCTTGGCCATGGCCTTCTCGTACTCGGCGCGCATCTGGTCGCCGCCCTGCTTCTTCCAGTCCTGGCGGACCTGGGTGAGCGCGCTCATGGGCTTGCGGCCGGTGATGACGGCGACCATCAGGTCGTTGATGATCTGCTTGAGTACCGGGGTCTTGGAGATGGCGGTCTCGGAGTAGAGGTTGACCACGGGGTCGGGCTCGCTGACGGGCATCGCGTCGTGCAGGAACGACTGTGCCTTCCTGGCGACCTGTGCGGGCTGCCCGGCGAAGAAGAAGTTGAGCTCTGAGGGCTGGCACATGTAGGCCATGCTGAGTTCCGACAGCCGGTGGGCGTCCTTGGTGGGTACCGGAGAACCGTCCTTGGCGTAGCTGAAGTGCTCTTTCTCCATGCCGTAGTTGACGAAGGTGTACTCCTTGCTGCCGAACGGCGCGGCGAAGTAGTCGCAGACGCGGAGGATCTCGCGGATCTTGTCCTTCTTGCCGCGCAGCTGGGCGGGGATGCTGTAGTAACCCCAGTAGCCGGTGTCCTGGGCGATGAGCGGCTTCCCGCCGTCGAAGCCGGGGGGAAGCATCGGCTGGAGATCGGCACCGTGGCTGTTGCGCTGGATCACGCCGAGGTCGCCGCCGACGGAGACCATGCCGTTGAAGCCCTCGGCGTGCATGCCGATGGAACCGTTCAGGAAGAGCTGGCGCTGCTGGTCCCACGGCATGGTGGGAGCGTCGGGGTGGAACGCTCCGCCGACCCACAGCTTGCGCATGTAGGCGAGCATCGCCTCCCACTCGTCGGTCTCGTGGTCCTTGAGGAGTCCGCCGTCCTTCCCGACGGCCCAGTTGGACGGCACGCGGTGCATCGCGGCGAAGAAGCCGCTGTTGAGGTCGGACAGTCCCCAGGTCCTGACGCCGGAGCCGGCCGGTGAGGACTTCGTGAATCCGGTGAGCAGGGCGAACACCTCGTCGGCGTTCTTCGGCATGTCCAGGCCGAGCTTTCTGCGCCAGTCCTCGCGGTAGAACGCGACGTTGTTGACGAGCGGGGTGGGGCGGGGCACGCCGAAGATGCCGCCGTCGATCGAGCTGTTGCGCCAGGCCCAGCCGGGCAGCCTGGCCAGGTTCGGGTAGTCGAGTATCGCCTTTCCGCCGACGTGGTCGCTGAGCTCGGTGAAGGCGCCCTGCTTGACACTGCGGTCGATCGCCGGGGAGAAGTAGTGGTTGACGTTGAAGAGGTCCGGCATGTCGCCGCTGGCGATGATGGTCTGGGCCCGGTCGCCGATGTCGGAGCCGCCGACCAGGGTGGGTTTCCAGGTGAGGTTGAGCTGCTTCTCCAGCTCCTGCCACCAGCGGTTGCCGCCGCGGCCGGGTGGCTGGGTGGTGGCGAGCTGCATGAGCGCGGTCATGGTGCCTCCGCGGCCCGGAGCCTCGGCGACGGAGGCGAACTGCTGGGCGGCGGACGGGTAGTGGTCGTACGCGGCGGGAACACCGGGCACCGCGACCCGGTGTTCGCCCGGCAGCGGACTGGCGGACGGTCCGGCGGCGGGGGTCCTGAACGCCGCGCCGGGGGCGTGGCCGGCGGAGGCGCCGCCGCTGCCGCAGGCGCTGAGCGTGAGTGTGGCTCCGGCGCCGAGCGCGCCGGCCAGCAGGGTGCGGCGGGAGAGTCGTGCGGCTGTGTGCGACTGGGTCATGAGGGTGGGCCCTTCCTGGTTCGTGAGCGGGGCGGACGCGTGCCGAGGGGGCCGGCGCATGCCGGGCCGCGCCATCGGGGTGCGTGGCGTGCGGGGTGGGGTGGGGGCGCTGCGGAGAAGCGGGCGGTGGGTCAGCCCTTGACCGCGCCGACCAGGATCCCCTTGGTGAAGAAGCGTTGTACGAACGGGTAGACGATCAGGATCGGCAGGGTCGCCACGACGGTGATCGCCATCTGGAGGGTCTGCGGCTGGGGCAGCGGCTGGTTCGGGTTGGGAGCCAGCTGCGTCATCGACTGGCCCTGCAGTACGAACTGGCGCAGCACGAGCTGGATCGGCCACTTCGCGGTGTCGTTGAGATAGATCATGGCAGTGAAGAAGTCGCTCCAGAGTGCGACGGCGTAGAACAGTGAGACCACGGCGAGCACGGCTTTGGAGAGCGGCAGCACGATCCTCACGAGGATCTGCCACTCGTTCGCGCCGTCGATCCGCGCCGAGTCGAAGAGTTCGGCGGGCAGTTCCATGAAGGCGTTGCGGACGACGACCAGGTTGAAGGCGTTGACGGCGCCCGGGACGATCAGCGACCAGTAGGAGTTGAGCATGCCCATCTCCTTCACCAGAAGGAAGTTGGGGATGATGCCGGCGCTGAAGAGCAGGGTGCCGAGGATGAGCCAGAGGAGGAACCGGGCCCCGGGCACCTCCTGGGTCCGGGTGAGGGAGTAGGCCGTGAGGACGGTCAGGACCATCGACACGAGGGTGCCGACGACGGTGACCAGGATGCTGACGACCAGGGCCCGCGTGACGAGGCCGCCCGCCAGGATGGTCCGGTAGGACTCCAGTGACCAGTGCCGGGGCCACAGGAGCAGCCCGTTGCCGGCCAGGTCGTTCTGGTCACTGAGGCTGACCGCCAGGATGTAGACCAGCGGGTAGAGGACGACAAGGCATATCAGCGTCAGGACGAGTCCCTTGCCGATCGCGGCGGGCAGCGAGGGTCGCTCGGACCAGGCAGGGCGCTCGGCGCGTACGCGGCGCGGGCGGGCGGGACGGCCGGGTCGCTCGGGGGCCGGGAGAGGGGTCGCCCGTCGGGGCCGGGTGGTCGTGTCGGCCATCAGAAGGCCCCTTCCGAGCCGGTGCGCTTGACGAGTTTGTTGGCGGCGACGACGAGGGCGGTGCAGATGGCCCCCTTGAGCAGTCCGGCGGCCGTGGCGAGTCCCCAGTCACCGCCGACGACACCCCGGGTGTAGACGAAGGTGTCGAGCACCTGGGCGGTGTCGGCGCCGACGGTGTTCTGCTGGAGCAGGATCTGTTCGAAGCCGACGGTGAGGACATTGCCCAGCCGCAGGATGAGCATCAGTACGAGCACGGCGCGCATACCGGGCAGGGTGACGTGCCACATGCGCCGCCACGGTCCCGCGCCGTCGGCCGCCGCTGACTCGTACAACTGGGAGTCGATGCGGGTGATCGCCGCGAGGAAGATGATGGTGTTCCACCCGGTCTCCTTCCAGATGACCTGGGTGGTGATCAGGGACTTGAACCAGTGCGGATCGCTCATGATGGCGACCGACTGCGAGCCGTGGTCCGAGATGAGGTTGGTCAGCAGGCCGTCTCCGCCGAGGAGTTGCTGCCAGATGGCGATGACGATCACCCAGCTGACGAAGTGCGGGAGGTAGACCACGGCCTGCACCCAGCGCTTGATCCGCTCGCTCATGAGGCTGTTGAGCAGGATCGCCAGGGCGATCGGGGCGGGGAACGCGAAGACGATCTGGAGGAAGCTCAGGACGAGTGTGTTCTTCGCCGCGGTGATCAGCTGCGGATCGCTGAACATCGCGGTGAAGTTGTGCAGCCCGACCCACTGGCTTCCGGAGAAGCCGAGGAAGGGCGAGTAGTCCTGGAAGGCCGCGACGTTGCCCAGCAGGGGGACGTAGCGGAAGACCACGAAGTACAGCAGACCGGGCAGCATCATCAGGTACATCAGCCGGGCCCGCCACATGCGGGCGCCCAGGGACGCCTTGGGATGGATCCGAGGTGGCCGGCTGTCCGCGGACCGCTCGGCCGCTACCGATTCGATGGACATCGTCTTCCTTCCCTGCCTGCCCCACAGGACGGTCTCCTGACGGGGTGTGAGGCGTGTAGTGCCGCCATCCCCGGATGTCCTGGACCGGGCGGCCGTGTTCGGCACCGGCTCGGTTTCGGCGCGAGGCCGAAAAGACTGCGGGTGGGTGGCTTGCGGCGGGTACAGCCTCCGAAACGGGCTGAGGGGGTGTGTCCGCCGGTCAGGGTTGTGCTGCTGACCGGAGTGAGGCTCCGCCCCACCGTCCTTGTGTGTCAAGGGATTACGCAGATGTTTCGGCGTGTTTCCGAAATATCGAGCCGATGCGGGCCGGGCATCCTGGCGGTTCGTCGCCGGACGGATCCGATCATCCATGTCATGGCTCTGACAAGCCCCTGGCGGCGGGTGCGGGCCGGCCGGCGCCCGTGCCGTGCCGCAGGGGGGTGGCTCCGCTCAGCGGGCCGGCGGTGCGGTGCTGCTCCGGACGATCAGCGTGGTCGCCATCTCCATGCGCTGGGGCTCCGCCGCGGCCCGGTCGCGTTGTTGCAGCAGGATGCGGACCGCCGTGTCCGCCATGGCGGCCAGCGGTTGCCGCACGGTCGTCAGGGGCGGGGCGGTCCAGCAGGTGAACGGCACGTCGTCGAAGCCGACGACGCTCAGGTCGTGCGGGACGCTCAGGCCGTGCTCCGCCGCCGCCTTGATGGCACCCATGGCCAGCACGTCGTCGCAGGCGAACACCGCTGTGGGGGGTTCGGGGAGGTCGAGGAGCTCGGTCATGAGGCGGTGCCCCGACTCCTCCTGGAACAGCCCGGAGCGGACCAGTTCCGGTCGCGGGGCGATGCCGTTGCGGGCCAGCGCGGCGTGGTACCCGTCCAGACGCGCCCTGGCGCACCAGTGCTCCGGCGGACCGCCGAGGCAGGCGATGGACCGGTGGCCCAGTTCGACCAGGTGCAGTGTGGCGTCGAGCCCGCCCTGCCAGTTCGTCGCACCGACCATGGGGAAACCGGGCTGGGGTTCGCCCACCGGGTCGAGAAGGACGCACGGGATGCCCGCGTCGAGGAGTTCGCGTTCGGCCGGCGTCAGGGAGTCGAGCACGACGATCAGTCCGTCGGTGCCACGCCGGAGGACCTGGTCGATCCAGCCCGATTCGGGGTTGCCGCGCAGCTGGCGGGTGGTGATGGCGACGCTGACCTGCTGTTCGGCGGCCGCCTCGACGGCGCCGCGGGTGAGCTCCGCCGACCAGGAGCTCGACATGTTGTCGATCAGCATGTCCACGATGCCGACCCGGCGCCGTGACGACGGCAGTTGATAGCCGTGCTGGACCAGCAGGCGCTGCACCTTGCTCCGGGTCTGGGCCGAGATGTCGCCGCGGCCGTTGAGGACCTTGGAGACCGTGCCCACCGAGACGCCCGCGTCCGTGGCCACCGCGGCCAGGGTGACCCGTCCGGTATTCGTCGTGTCCTCTGCCATGTGCCGCAGTTCCTCTCCTGTGGGCGCACCCGGGCATGTCCGCCCTTGGATGCCGGCCCGGGCGACCCATACGTGGGGCCAGGGTAGCGAGCACCGGTTGATGGTCCGGGCCTCGTCCGGGTGCGCCGGAATGCCTCGCGGTGCGGCACGGATATTGACCGCCCCTCGCGGCGCTTCTACACTTCGGGCGGCAACCTTACCGAAACTTTTCCGTCATCAACAGGTCCACAACTGCTCCTGTCCCGAACGGAGTTTCGCCGCCCGGCGCGTCGGCATGTGCCGCACCAATCCGTCCGAGCCCGGCCGGTGCGCCCTCAACGTCTTCGTCGTGCCCTGGCCGGGCCTCTGGGAGGTATCGCGTGTCTCCGGTCTCAGCTGTCGCCCTTCCTGCCCCTGCCGCGGGGGCCCAGGCCGTCGCCCTGCCGATCCTCAGGTCGAGTCCGTGCCTTCGACAGGTACGTGGCCGCGCCCAGGTGTCCGCGTCGGGCCGGCCCGGACGCCTCGAAAAGCCCGTGAGCGCGGGACCGGACACCCCGGGGCAGCGCCCGGACCCCGCGACCGCCGGGGTCCCGGGGCCGGGCGGGGGAGTGCCGCCGGGTCCGGGCGAGCGCGTCTGGCGGCTCGTCTGGTCCGTGGGCCCGTCGTCCGCCCCAGGGCCGGGCACGGGACTCGCCGTCCCGGGACCGCACGGGCGACCGCTGCTGCCGCCCGGTGCTGTGGCGCTCATTCCACCGCACCGCACGGACTGGATCGAGGTCGCGGCGGCGACGAGCACCTTGGGGGAGGTCGAGTTCTGCTGGCCGGGCCCGCCCCCGGAGCAGCCGCAACCGTGGATCAGGCTGCCCAGGTCACCCGATCCCTCACCGATGCTGCTGGAGTACCTGCTGTGGCTGGGCAGGTCGCGGACCCGGCGCTGGCGGGAGATGGCCGCGCAGTCGCTCTGGATGGTGCTGTCGCTCCTGCTGGAGGACGCCGCTCACGACACCGTGACGCCGGACGGTCCGGACGGGCCGGTGCTGCGTGGGCCGACGGGCGGCCGCCCGCCACGTGCGGCGCTCGTCGCCGTGCGCACCGAGATTCCGGCCGCCGACAGCGGAGCGAGGCGGGGACTGGAGTCGACCCGGCCGGAGCTCACCGAGGCCTTGCGGTACGTCCGTGAGGCGTGGCGGGAGATCCCGCGTCCCCTCACCCTGGTGGAGCTCGCCGATGCCGCGTCCGTTTCACGCGGCCACTTCGCGCGGATGTTCCAGGCGCACTTCGGGACCGGCGCCATCACCGCTCTCGAGCAGGTCAGGCTCGCCCGTGCCGAACGACTGCTGGCCGCAGGCGAGTTGAATGTCTCGCAGGTGGCGCGAGCGTGTGGATTCATGGATCCGCTGCATTTCTCGCGGCGCTTCAGGGCCACCCACGGGCTCGCTCCGCAGGTGTTCCGGCAGGACCCCGCCGCCGCGACACGCAGGTGTGACAGCCCCGCCGTGCGCGCTCTGCTGGCGCTGACCGGCATCTGAGCCGGGGACGGCCCCGCCCGGGAGGTTCCGGGCGGGGCCGTCGGAGGGGGCCGTCGTACAGAGGAGGAACAGTGCCGCACCCGCGCGTCCGGTGCGGCACTGTTCACCGGGGGTGGGTCAGGACACGTCCACGCTGTAGTTGGACGTGGACGTGGTGCCCGAGCCGTGCCAGATCTCATGGCCGGCCTGGACGCTCACGAGGTACAGGTTCGGGTCGAGCCAGCCGGACCCCGTGGAGTAGTCCATGAAGTCGCGCAGGTTCATATTGCTGACGCCGGAGGTCTGCTGGGTCCTGACGAAGCTGATGACCTGCCAGGAACCGAAGCTGCGGTAGACGTCCCAGGTGGCGCCGCCCAGGTCGACGGTGGCCACCTTGTCGGACGAGGAGGGGATCGTCTCCTCGCTGTAGTTGAGGAAGACCATCACCTCGTTCTGCGGCTGTCCTTCCGGGTTCTCGGAGGGATCGACCCACAGGTCGTAGATCGAGTCGCCCTTCCAGTTACTGGCGTTGACGGAGAAGTCCCAGCTGGTGACGACGTTGTGGCCGTCCCCGAGGCGTACCGGGAACCCTCCGTGGTCGGGGTTGGCGTAGCCCCACTGCCAGCCGCTCACCACGGACGGGAACGCCTTGATGTGCCACTCGTCGTCCGGGATCGAGCCGTTGTTGCTCCAGTCGAAGCTGGAGGCCCAGTTGTTGCCGCCCTGTGCGTCCTCGTGCGAGACACACTGGTTGCCGTAGCCCCAGCCGTTGTAGGTGTTACCCCACTCGCTGTTGTGCGCGTAGTACTTGTCGTACATGACCGTGCCCTCGACATCACAGTTCTGCTGTGTGGCCGCCTGGGCGGGGGATACGGCCACACCGGTGAGCAGGATGCCCGCGAGCGTGCTCGCGGTGAGACCGGCGCGGATACGGGCGGTTCGGTGACGGGGATTCACAGGATGACTCCATCGGTGTGTGGGGTGGGTGCGACGGACGGCGTCCGGGGACGGCGGCGCCGGCCCTCCCGGGTGGGCCGGCCGGGCGTCTGCCGGGCCTGTCCGTCTGACCACCAGGATGGCCGTGGTGTGCCCGGCCTCCCATGACGAATGGGCACGGCCACATGGACGATGGTGTGCCCGGCGCGGGCCGGACGCCTCAGTCCTCCAGGAGCCAGGTGACGGCCGTGACGCCGCGCGGGTAGTAGCGGCTTCCGGCGGCCACACCGGAGATCATCTGGTCGCTCCAGGACCAGCGCGACTCGGTCGGGTGCCGAAGCCACCCGGCGTGCGCGCGGTCGGCCGCCGCCATCTCCTCGTCGTCGGGCAGGCCCAGCAGGGCGCGCGCGACGAACTGGCAGAGGTAGATCTTGGACAGCCAGGAGTTGTCGCTCGTCTCGGACAGCTTCCAGCCGCCGTCGGGGAAGCGGCAACGCCCCGAGTCGAGCACGGCGTTCAGGTGGGTACGGAGCAGACCGGTCAGCTCGGGCTCCCCGCTGAGATCGGTCCCGGTGAGGTGGGCCAGGCCCAGTCCCTCGACGACGGGGATGATGCGGGCGCCGCCGGGGGCGTCCAGCAGTGCGGGCACAGTGCTGTCCGAACCCGCCGAGGCGATCAGCGTCTTGACGGCGCGGGCCGCGCGCAGGCCCGCCTCCTCCGCGGCGGCGCCGTGACCGAGGAGCCTCAGGGTGCGCTCCAGCCACCGGTAGGCGGCCCAGCCCTTGACCGCCATGTAGGTACTGGACCTGGCCTGTCCGAGCGAGGTGTCGAGGCTGTCGTAGGTGGTGATCTCGGCGCCGCCCGCGACGAGGTCGGAGTCCACTGTCTGGACCCCGGTGGCACCCGGGTCACGGGCGAGCATGCTGTCCAGGCAGTCGAGGAGGGTCGGCGCCATGCGGGCGCACCACGCCGCATCACCCGTCCCGACGTACACGGCGGCGGCCAGCACCCAGTTGAGCAGCTGTTCCCCCGTCATGTAGGAGAAGCAGTCGGTGAGGCCGGGCCGCTCGTACGAGGAGTGCCCGTGCGGGGACCAGACGTTGGCGACGCCCATGTCGTGAGTGAAGCTGATGCCGAAGCGGTCGCGGTAGCTGTAGTGGGACAACTGCCGTTCGAGCACGTTGCGCAGGGTCCAGGGGTGCCGCCGGGCCTCGAAGAAGGAGTGGTCGACGGTGAGGTCGAGCGTGTTCATCATGCGGAACTCGCCCTCGTTGACGACCCACACGGGCCTGCCCTCCGAATCCTCCAGCAGTTCGGTGCTGCCGTAGTAGCTGCGGATCGCCAGCGCCAGCATGTAGGCGCGGTCCTCGCTCAGCGCGGAGACGTTCAGATCGTCAGCGGCACGGCGCCAGTCGGTGAGCAGCCTGCCGAAGCCCGCGAGAGCGGTGGCCGCGACGGCTTCGAGACCCGGGTAGTAGCGGTTGTAGAGGTAGCGGCAGCGCTCGGGGGCCGTGACGTGCTCGGAGGTGTGGAAGCAGAACGCCAGCCGGTGAGTGCGGCGTTCCCCGGCGGGCACCTCGAAGACGAGCAGGCCGGTCCGCCCCAGTCCGAATCCGCCCGCCTCCGCGCGGTCGCCGCCGAGGAGGAAGGGGATGTCGAACCCTATGGCGGTGCGGGCGCCGGGAGCATCCGTGACGACCGCCGTACGGAGGCCCTCGCCGATACCCGTGAAGCCGGGGCCCTCCAGATGGCGCATCCCGGAGTACGGGTCCGACCCCGCGTATCCGACGAAGGCCCGCAGCGGTGCCCTGCCCGCGGTGTTGTCCACGGTGAACTCGGCGAGCACCGCGGGCAGGACGGCGAGCCGCAGCGTCTCGTCGGCGTCGCGTTCGGCGGCGTCCGGGTCGTCCGCCCCGGGAGGTTCGGGCAGTGCGCCGAGCGGTGAGTGGACGGCGAAGTCGAGGGGGCCTGCCGTCCACCGGTCGGTGACCGCGTCGAAGGTGCGGCGGACACGGTCGCCGGGCAGTGCGGCGAGCGGGCCGGTGGGAGCGGGGGGCCGGGCGTCCTCGCCGCCCTGGAAGGTGGCGAGCGTGTCGTCCTGCCCCTCCGCCGCGAAGAAGGGCAGGGCGCTGTAGGTGCCGGCTCCTGGGGAATCCTCCACGGCGACGTACACGTTCTCGCCGGCGGGACCGGGCAGACCGAGGCCGAGGCCGCCGTGCCGGCCCGGATGGCCGAGTGTGAACGAGGCGTGTGCGCCCATGGGGCTGTGCTGGACGTTGGTGATGTCCACGGTGGTGCGCTCCTAGGGGGAGAGCGCCGGTCCGAAGGCCGGCCCGTAGATGACGCGGCAGGCACTCCGCCGGCGCGAGGCGGGAGGAAGGCGACGTTCCGGATCGGTGTTCTTCTGGTGAGGGCGGTCGCCCCGGCCGGGTGCGGGCAGCCCGGATCACCAATCCGTCGGCGTCGGCGGATCGGTTGCCGTGGTGAGACACAGGGCTGGCCCCGCCAGAGAATTGACGAGTCGTCAGGACTGGAGCCGCAGATGCAGCAGACGACTGGTGTGGTCCCGGGCCAGTCCGGTGTTCAGGCCCCGGGAAGTCAGCACCGCACCGTGGTGCACCTCTTCGGTGTCCAGGTCGCGGTAGCGGCTGTGGGCGTCGAGCCCGGCCAGCCGCAGCGGTACGACGGGTGAGCCATGGGGCCGGGCGAGCCGCCAGGCCACCACGACGACCTCGTCCTCGTACACGTACTGGACGGCATCCCTCAGCCGGTAGAGACTGCCTCGCTGGATGACGGGCCGGATCCGCTTGTAGTGGTCCACCAGGCCTGCGGCGCGGGCGAGTTCGTCCTCGTTCCACCACGTCAGATCGCCGCCGAGACCCAGCACCCCGGTCATCGCCAGGTGAAAGCGGAACTCCAGGGGGAGTTCGCGGCCGGTCAGGGGGTTGGGGCTGTCGGTGACCCAGGCCCCCATGGTGCCGGGTGGGTAGATCTGGCTGTAGCCGTGCTGGATGGGGATCCGGTCGAGGGCGTCGGTGTTGTCCGACGTCCACACCTGATCGGTGCGGGCGAGGATGCCGAGATCGGACCGTCCCCCGCCGCCGGAGCACGCCTCGATGCGCAGTTCCGGGTGGTCGGCGCGGAGCCGGTCCATAACGGTGTACACCGCACGGACATGGTCGTGCCAGAGCCGGTCGGTGTCCGGGTCGCCGGGGCGGCCGGCCTCGGTGAAGGCGCGGTTCATGTCCCACTTGAGGTGGTCGACGCGGTAGTCACGCACCAGCCGGTCGAGCCGGCCGTGCACCCAGGCGCGGACCTCCGGCCGGGCGAAGTCCAGTACGAGCTGGTTGCGCAACTCCGTGCGGGGACGTCCGGTCTCGTTCAGTACCCACTCCGGATGCGCCCGGTACAGATCGCTGTCGGGGTTGACCATCTCCGGCTCCACCCACAGGCCGAAACGCATTCCGAGCCTGCGGACCTCGGCGGCCAGCGGGCCGAGCCCGTCGGGGAAACGGTCCGGCGCCGGTGTCCAGTCGCCCAGACCCGCGGAATCGCTCCGGCGGGCCCCGAACCAGCCGTCGTCCATGACGAACAGCTCGACCCCGAGCGCCGCGGCCCGGCGGGCGAGGCCGAGCTGCCCCCGCTCGTCGACATCGAAGCCGGTCGCCTCCCAGGAGTTGTACAGGACCGGTCGCAGCTCGTCCGGCCTGGGCAGCACGTGCGCCCGGATGTAGGAGTGCCAGGCGCGGGACGCGCCGCCGAAGCCGCCGGCCGAGTACAGACCCACGGAGACGGGGCTGCGCCAGGACTCTCCGCCGCGCAGTGTCAGCTCGGGTCCCTCGTGTCCCGCGCCGTGTGTCGCGGCGACCAGGCCGTGCACGGTGCGCTCGACGACGATGCGCCAGCTGCCGCTCCAGGCGAGGGCGCTGCTCCACACCTCGCCGTGTTCCTCCCCGGCGTCGCCCGCGTCGAGGGCCAGCCATGGATTGGACTGGTGACCGGTGATGCCCCGGCGGCTGGTCAGCACGGTCTCCGCCACGGGGAGCGCGGTCCGGGAGATCCGGTTCTCGGCACTCCACCCACCGGTCAGGTGGCTGATCCGGCAGTCCGGCAGCAGTGGCAGCGTCCAGCGGGCGGCCGCCAGCTGCTGGACCACGACGGTGTCGGCCCTGTCGCCGTGGTGGTGCAGTTCGCTCCACCGCTCCACGGTCTCGGAGCCGTCGTGCACGCGGTAGTGCAGCCGCAGTTCCAGCGGGCTGAGCCGTTCGCGGAAGGTGAGGGTCAGGAGTCCGCCGTCGATGCGGTGTCCGGTGTGGTCCCACTGTGTGGTGCGGCTGCCGTCTTCGTACCGCAGACGCAGCGAGGGGACACCGAAGCGGGCACCGCCCTCGACGGGGAACTCCTCCGCGAGTTCCCCGTCGAAGTTGGTGGCGACATCCAGGAGGTACGGCAGGCCCGCGGCCTGCTCAGGGGTGAGCCGGGCGCCCCAGTGAAGGTGGCGCAGCCTGCCCGCGTCGTCCAGGCGGACTGCGTAGGAGCTGCCGGGCGTGCTGAGCATCCACAGTCGGGCGGCCGAGTCGTGGTGGACCGCGGTCATGAAGGTCTCCTTGCTGATCGACCCTTCGAGCCTAGGTCTCCCGGCGGCACCGCAGCATGGCAGATCGTGACCGATCGGTGCCGGTGAGCAGCGACTTGACGGGCCGGCCCGTGTCACGGGAGGCGCGGTCACGTGGGCGGGTGGGAGTGCCGGTCGATCGCGGCGAGTTCCTCGTCGCGGAAGACGGTGTCGTGTACGGCGGCGACGCTGTCCTCCAACTGGGCGACGCTGCTCGCACCCACCAGGGCGGACGTGACGCGGGAGCCGCGCAGCACCCAGGCGATCGCCATCTGCGCGAGGCTCTGGCCGCGTTCTCGGGCGATGGCGTCCAGGGCGGTGATCCGGGAGCGGGTCTCGTCCTTGACCTGGTCGGCGGAGAGGAACGGGCTCGGGCCCGCAGCCCGCGAGCCGGGTGGGATGCCCTTCAGATAGCGGTCGGTCAGCAACCCCTGCGCCAGCGGAGAGAACGCCACGGAGCCGGCACCCAACTCGTCGAGTGTGTCCAGCAGTCCGTCCTCCACCCACCGGTTGAAGATCGAGTAGGCGGGCTGGTGGACCAGGAGCGGCACTCCGTGCGCGGCGAGCGCCCGCTGCGCCTGCCGGGTCTGTTCCGGCGAGTAGTTGGAGACGCCGACGTACGTCGCCTTGCCCAGGCGGACGGCTGTGGCGAGGGCCCCCATGGTCTCCTCGACCGGGGTCTCCGGGTCGGGGCGGTGGGAGTAGAAGATGTCGAAGTGGTCCAGGCCCGTGCGGCGCAGGCTCTGGTCGAGGCTGCCGAGCATGTGCTTGCGCGAGCCCCACCCGCCGTACGGTCCGGGCCACATGTCGAAGCCGGCCTTGGTGGAGACGATCAGCTCGTCGCGGTGCCTGGACAGGTCCGTGGCGAGAACCCGGCCGAGGCCCTCCTCGGCGGCGCCGGGGGCCGGCCCGTAGTTGTTGGCGAGGTCGAAGTGCGTGACTCCCAGGTCGAACGCCCGCCGGACGATGGCCCGCTGGGTCTCGTACGGGGCGGTCGTGCCGAAGTTGTGCCACAGGCCCAGGGAGACGGCGGGGAGTTTCAGGCCGCTGCGGCCGGCACGGACGTAGGGCATCGTGGTGTACCGGGCGGGATCAGGGGTGTACGGCAACAGAAGTCCTTCGGGAGAGCCGGGCGGGTCGGCGGACGGCTGGTCCACCGGCCCGCCTCGGAGGGCGATTCGGGCCGGCCGGGGCGGCGTCTGCGGGGCTCCCGGCCTCTGGGGGTACGAGGTGGTTCAGGGCGTGGCGGCGAGCGCGGCGTAGTCGGTGAGTTCGGCGCCGGCCGCGCGGACGTCCGCCCACAGCGCGCGGTCGGCGAGCATGCGCCGGTCGGCGTCACGGGCGAGAGCGACGCCGCCCTCGGGGAATCCGGTTCCGCGCAGGGCGCGCAGAACGGCGTCGTCCCGGCCCGGGTGGGTGATCAGCACGCGGGGGCCGGGGGCGGAGCGGCGGACCGCGTCGGCCACCCAGGCGCCGGGCCGGCCGCCCTCCGGCACCGGGCCCGGCGGACCGTCGAGGGCCGGCACCGCACGGTCGGCGTCGAACAACTGGTGGGCGGCGGCGACCGCACGAATGGCGTCCCCGGCGCCGGAGACCCAGCCGACGCCCATGTGCTCGTCGAGATAGCGGATCTCCAGACCCCACCCGCGGGCCCGGTCGAGCTGAGCCTCTATCTCGGCCCGTGCCTCGCGGGGGTCGACACCGCCGCGCCCGTGCAGTTCATCGGCGGTGCGCGGCAGACAGCCGTCGGCATCGACGAGCGACGGAACGGCACGGGCCGGCAGCAGTGGACGCCACCGAGGCCGTTCCCACTCGCTGGTCAGGGTGACGTGGAGCCCGCAGACGACACCGGTCAACGGCGCGATCAGCCGGGCCGCGTGGGCGGCGGCAGGCCCGGGGACCATGAACGAGACGCTGCGCGCCGCGGGACCGCCCAGTGCTTCGACCACGGCGTGGTTGACGCCCTCACTGAGCCCCGCATCGTCCACCCGTACGACCAGTCCCACCGCGTCGGCGTCCACGCTCGTCCCCCGCTCCGTCCGGCACGCGGCGGTGCCCGTTCTCGGCCCGCCCCGGGACGGCGGCACCACTGGCCACCAGCCTGAGGACCGCATCACAGGCGAGCCATGGCGGGGGTGCACCGGCACATGGACGTACGTGCCCGGACACCTCCCGGCCCGCCGGCACGGCTGTGCACCGGCACATGGACGTCCGTGCGCAACCGCCGCCGGCCCCGTCGCCGCGCTCCCGCGCCGCACTACCGTGAACGCCCCCGACCCGGCCGGAGAGAACGTCTCCACCGGCTGCCCGCCGCGCTCCCGCGACGCACGGGACCGGCGCTGCTCCGGCCCCCGGGCCGTTCCCGAGCCACTACTTCCGAGGTGTCCGTGTTCACCGACCTTCCCCTCGCAGACCTCAGGACCCACCGCTACGACGGCGCCGAGCCCGCCGACTTCGACGCGTTCTGGGAGAGGACGCTGCGGCAGGCCCGCCGCGCGGCCGCCCCGCCGGTGCTGCGCCCCGTGGTGACCGGCATGGTGCACGTCGAAACCTACGACGTCACGTTCTCGGGCTTCGACGGCCAGCCGGTCCGGGCCTGGCTCTGGCTGCCCAAAGGGGTCCGGCGACCGCTGCCCGCGGTGGTGGAGTACCTGGGCTACGGATGCGCCCGGGGCGAGGTGCTCCGGCCCACGCTGTGGTCCTCGCTCGGTTACGCACACCTGCTGATGGACAACCGGGGCCAGTCCACCCACTACGGCTGCGCGGACACACCGGACGGTGACATCCCCCCACAGGTGGGCGGTGTCATGACACGCGGCGTCGCACGGCCCCACGACCACTACTACCGAAGGCTGTTCACCGACGCGGTACGGGCCGTCGACACCGTGGCCGGACTCGACGACGTCGACCCCGGCCGGATCGTCGTCAAGGGCGGCAGCCAGGGCGGCGCCCTCGCCCTCGCGGCGTCGGGGCTGCACGACGGCATCGCGGGCGCCTGCGTCGACGTGCCCTTCCTGTGCCATGTCAGGCGGGCCACGCAGATCACCGACGCGTATCCCTACCGTGAGATCACCGACTACCTACGGGCCCGCAGGGATGCGGTGGAGCAGGTCTTCCACACGTTCTCCTACCTCGACGGCGCCAACTTCGCGGCGCGTGCCGCAGCTCCGGTGCGGTTCTCCGCCGGGCTGATGGACCCGGTCTGCCCGCCGTCCACCGTCTTCGCCGCCTTCCACCGCTGGGGCGAGAGGGCCGGGAGCAGCCCCGACAAGGACATCCGGGTGTGGGAGTACAGCGAGCACGAGGGCGGCGGCGATCACCAGACCGCCGAACACGCCGACTTCATCGCCCGCGTGACGGCACCGGGGCCCGCCTGAGCGACAGCGTCCGCAGCACGGCGCGAGCCGCACCCCCACCGGGACCGCCGGCCGTCCCGCTGCTGCCGACAACCACACCGACGCCACACCGAACCCCGCAGGAGCCCAGCCATGACGGAGATCACCCGCCGCGCCTTTCACGCCCTCGCCCTGCTGCCCGCCGGAGCCGCGGCGCTCGCAGCCGTCCCCGCGGCGGCGACCGGGACCACCGCGGAGAACAAGGGGAGGGGACGACCCGGGGACGACTTCAGGTCCGGCCTCCAGGACCTGCTGGACCTGCACGGTGTCCCCACCGACGCCTACCCCCACGCCCTCAACCTCTTCTGCGACCTCGGCGCCTGGCACGCCTACGGCATACCCGGGGCCACGGACACCGCGCAGCTCGGCGGGTTCAGCGGCCCGCTGTACCTCGCCGAGGAATTCCCCTGGTACCTCAGCCGGGCGTTCAGCGTCCTCGCGCTGACCGACGAGCGGACCGGGGCGACGGTCGACCTCTCCCGGGACCCGGCACCCGAACTGCACAGTGCGCCCGGCATCCTGACCCAGTCGTACGCCGTGGACGGTCTGCGGATCACCCTCGACCTCCGGTACGCCACGAACCGCACCGCGCTCATCCGGGCGACCGTACGCAACGAGGGAAGCCGCCCGCGCACCCTGCGCGCCCGATGGACCGGTGAACTGCTGCGCCACGACACCGAACCGATCCGAAGCGCACCCTCGCTGGTGAGGACCACCACCGGTGTCGCTGTCACCTTCGCGGAGGTCCGCCTCCACAAGGACTACCTCACCACCACGCAGACCCGTTTCGAGGCCGTCCGGTCCGTGCCCGTGGACACGGTGGTGGACGGCGACGCGTACCTCCAGACCGCCCTCCACGCCACCACGGTTCCGCCCGGCCACGAGACCCACCTGGCCTGGACCGAGAGCTACACGTTCACGGACGCCGAGGCCGCCGCGGCGCACGGCGACGCGCACGCGGCGCTCTCCGGGCCCCGGCACGTCGTGGACCGCGCCGACGAGCGCTGGCGCACGTACCTGCGGCGCGCCCTGGACGGCATCGCACCCGACCGCCGCCGGGCCGGCGCCAAGGCGGTCCAGACGGTCGTGAGCAACTGGCGCAGCCCGGCGGGAGCGCTCCTGTCCGACGGGGTCACCGGTGCCATCACGGCCGGCACCTTCGCCACCGGGCTGTGGGCCTGGGACGCCTGGAAGACGGCCGTCACCGTCGCCCTGTTCGACCCGCAGCTGGGCGCGTCCACGGCCGAGTCCGTGTTCGACCACCAGATCACCGCCGCGCACCCGACACGTCCCTGGGACGCGGGGATGATTCCCGACGTGGTCTTCTACAACGACCCCGAGCACGGCGGGAAGCTGTGGAACGAGCGCAACTCCAAGCCCCCGCTGGCTTCCTGGGCGTGCTGGCGGGTGTACGAACGCGGCGCGGACCTCGCGTTCCTGCGCCGCATGTACCCGAAACTGCTGGCGCACCACGACTGGTGGTACCGCAACCGCGACCACGACCGCGACGGACTCGCCGAGTACGGGTCCACTCTCGACCCGGCCAACGACAGCACCGAGGAACGCAGAGCCGCCGCAAGCTGGGAGAGCGGCATGGACAACGCCCCGCGGTTCGACGACGCCGGCGTCGTCACCACCACCGACCCGCACGGCAGGCCCATCGGCTACAGCCTCACCCAGGCGTCGGTGGACCTCAACTCCTACCTCTACGCGGAGAAGCGCGCCCTGGCCCGGATCTCCGGGGCCCTCGGAAGGCACCGGGAGGCAACTGCCTTCGACCGGGAAGCGGACCGCGTGCGCGAGGACGTCCGCACCCGTATGTACGACCCGGCCACCGGCTGGTTCTACGACCTGGGCCCCGAGGGGCGTCCGGTCACGTCGGCCGGCAAGGGCATAGAGGGCGTGATCCCGCTGTGGACGGGATTGGCCTCGGCCCGCCAGGCGGCCGGAGTACGCGCCGCGCTGACGGACCCGGACCAGTTCGCCACGCCCCTCCCGCTGCCGACGGTGTCACGGCAGAGCCCGGACTTCGACCCCACGGAACCGGCCTACTGGCGCGGCCCGGTCTGGTTCGACCAGTTCCTGTTCGCGGTCAGCGGGCTGCGGGCCTACGGCTACCACCGGGACGCCGCAGCACTCACGGAGACCGCGCTGGAGCACGCCGAGGGGCTGCTCGGGGACGCCCCGATCCGGGAGAACTACAACCCACTGACCGGAGCCGGTCAGAAGACCACCAACTTCACGTGGTCCGCGACGGCCCTGCTCGAACTGTTGCGGGGCGGCATCACCCGTAACGACTGACCGGGACGACGGGCCCGCCGTCTCCGCGGCCGGGCCCGTGCGGCTCGGCCGTGCCCGGGTCGGGCGCGGCACCCCGGCTTCTGATGTGCCGGGTCAGCGGGGGTGCTCTCCGTGCGAGCGGAAGGGAGTCGTACGAGGTGCCGGGGGCGATGCCCGGAATGACGTGTTCTCCGCCCGGTCACCGACTGTCGGCCTCCTGATACGAGTGCCGTCGGCCTGTGCTGGGGTCGGCGATGTTGTGGAAGCCGCGCTCCTCCCAGAAGCCGCGCCGGTCCTGGGTCATGTATTCAATCGCCCGAAGCCATTTGGGCCCCTTGTAGCCGTAGAGGTGCGGAACGACCAGGCGCAGCGGAAAGCCGTGTTCGGCGGTGAGGGGCTCGCCGTTGTGGTGGGTAGCCATGAGGGTCGAGTCGGAAGTGAAGTCGGCCAGGCGGAGATTCGCGCTGTATCCGTATTCGGCCCACGCCATGACATGCGATACGTCGGCCGCGGGCGGGGCGAGGTCCAGGAGTACGGATGCGGGCACGCCGAAGAACTCGTGGCCGATGGTGCTGGTTCCCGAGGCGCAGTGCAGGTCCGCGAGCACGGTGACTCTCGGCAGGGCAGCGAGATCTTCGTAGGTCCAGGAGTACTTCTCTCCGCTCCTGGTGGCGCCGAAGACCTGGAGTGTCCAACGGTCCGGGCGGAAGCGGGGTACGGGCCCGTAGTGCGAGACGGGCCAGCCCTTCGCCAGACGCTGGCCCGGCGGCAGCATGCCTTGCTCCATCACGCAGCTCTCTATCTCGCTATATGCAGATGCAAGGCGAAACTCTACGACAGGCTCATAGAAGGGCCTCGAACCAGCGGTGCGGGCTCGCATGCACCATCGCCGGGCGGCCTCTGCCGCCCTTCCCCGCGTCCCCGCGTCCCACCGACCGGTGCCGTTCGCACACCTCCTCGGGGCCGGAGCCCGGAGGCCGGAGGCCGCTCCGGCCCCGGGCCGGCCTTCGACGTCATGACGCACCCGGCGTCGTCCTGATGCGCCACGGACCAGCGGGAGGCGCAGAAGCAAGCCGAGCGGCGTCAATGGCCTGGCAGAAGTGAAGGTTCTTCACCGAGGAGACCAATCCCGCAAGCCCGCTCCAACGAATCACCTGCATGGAGAGCGGGTGGCCCGGTCTCCTCACCGGAAGGCGTCCCCATGCTCACCTTGACTCTGATCGGCCTGCTCGGAGGGCTGATCACGGCTGTCTCGCCGTGCATCCTGCCCGTCCTGCCGGTCGTGTTCCTGGCCGGCGGGCCGGGCACCGAGAGGCAGCCGCAGCCGACCGCGGAGTCCCGGCGGCAGGAGGCGCCGACTTCCGGCGACGTCCTCACCGCGCCCGCTCCTGCCGGTACTCCGCCGAGCCGCAACAGGCGACCGTACGCCGTGGTGGCCGGTCTGGTCCTGAGCTTCAGCTTCTTCACGCTCCTGGGCGTGACACTGCTGACCGCGCTGGGGCTTCCGCAGGACATCCTGCGGTACATCGGTCTGACCCTGCTGGTGCTGATCGGCCTAGGCCTGATCTTCCCGCCGATCGAACGGCTGCTGGAAAAGCCCTTCGCAGGGATCCCGCAGCGGCAGGTCAACAAGGAAGGTGGCGCCTTCGTCCTGGGTCTGGGACTGGGGCTGCTGTACGTGCCGTGTGCGGGCCCGGTCCTCGCCGCGATCACGGTGGCCGGCGCACGCGGGCACATCAACGCCGACATCGTCGCCCTGACGGTGTCCTTCGCCGTCGGCACCGCGATCCCGCTGCTGATCTTCGCGCTGGCCGGACGCCGGGTGGCCGAGCGGGTGGCGGCGTTCCGCACCCGGGCACGCAAGCTGCGCATCGCCGCCGGGCTGCTGATGGTCGTCCTGGCCTTCGCACTGGCCTTCAACATCACCGACACCATCCAGCGGGCCCTGCCCGACTACACATCGGCGGCCCAGAAGAAGATCGAGGACAGCGACACCGCCCGCCAGCAACTGTCGGGCCTCTACGACAACTCCAACAAGGAACTCTCGCGCTGCGAGGACGGCGTGGACGAACTGCGCTCCTGCGGCAGGGCCCCCGCCATCGACGGCATCGCCAAGTGGCTCAACACCCCCGGCGGCGCACCCGTCGACCTGGCACAGCAGCACGGGAAGGTCGTGCTGATCGATTTCTGGACGTACTCCTGTATCAACTGCCAGCGGAGTCTGCCGCACATCGAGACGTGGAACGCCGCGTACAAGGCGGCGGGACTCGAAGTGATCGGCGTGCACTCGCCGGAGTTCCCCTTCGAGAAGAACGCGGGAAACGTGGCCGACCAGGCGAAGAAGCTCGGCGTGAGCTATCCGGTCGCCCTGGACAACGATCTGACGACCTGGGACAACTACCGCAACCGGTTCTGGCCCGCCAAGTACCTCATCGACGCACACGGCACGGTGCGGTACTTCAAGTTCGGCGAGGGGCAGTACGACCGGACCGAGGACCTCATCCGGACCCTCCTCAAGCAGGCGAACCCGAAGGTCGAGCTCCCGCCCAGGACCGGTCAGAAGGCCGATGACCTGACCGCTGACCGCACCCCGGAGACCTACCTCAGCAATCTCCGCATCCGTAACTACGTGGGCACCCCCCTCGTCGACGACAAGGCGACCGACTACCGTTTCCCGGCGGACATCCCTCGCAACTCCCTCTCGCTGGAAGGTACCTGGACCGCGGGCTACGACCACTTCACCGCTGGCGAGGACGCCAGGCTGGCCTTCACCTACCACGCGAAGAACGTCAACCTCGTCCTGTCCGGGGAGGGACCCGTAACGGTCCTGGTCAACGGCAGGGTCACCAAGACCGTCCAGGTGCACGGCACACCCTCCCTCTACTCCCTGGTCGACACCCCGAAGGCCGCTGACGCGAAACTCGAACTCCGCGTCGCTCCCGGGATCGAGGGCTATTCCTTCACCTTCGGATAGGTGGATCACCGGCGGGGGAGGGGAAGGACCCGGTCGACCATGCCCGGGTCACGACACGTGCTCCCGCCCGCTCTCAACCGTCTTCCGAGATGAAGCCGGCCAGCGCGGCGGCGACGGCATCGGGCTGTTCATCGGGGATGAAGTGTCCTGCATCCGGCACGACGATCCCCGTGGCGTGGGCGGCCCAAGGCCTGATGGAAGCTGCCATGTCGGGGATGGAGCCGTGACTGCTGGAGATCCCGAGGACCGGGACCGTCAGGTGCTGCTGCTCCAGCGCCTCGTGGTTCTTCCGCGCCGACTCGGCGGCGTCCCGGTAGTAGGCCAGGGAGGCACGCAGACCGCCTCCGGCGGCCACGGACGCGGCGTAATACTCGATTTCGGCGTCGTCGAAGGTGTCGGAGGAGAGGGTCTTGACCTTCAGGAACCAGCCGACGTACTCCCGTTCGCGGCCGGTGAGCAGTGTCTCGGGCAGACCGGGCACGAGATGGAAGGCGAAGTGCCAGGTCTTCCACGCCTGTTCGGGGTCGGTCGGGACGGCGTCAGGGAGTGTGATGCCCGGGATGCCCGCGTCGAGCAGTGCCAGGCCACGCAACTGGCTCCGGTACTTCAGGGCGAGGGAGAAGGCGACCCACGCGCCGATGTCGTGGGCGACCAGCCAGTACGTCGGGACTCCGAGCGCCTTGACCGCGGCGTGGACGTGCCCGGCGACCGTGTGCGTGTCGTAGCTGATGTCAGGGCGTTCGGAGTGTCCCTGGCCCGGCAGGTCGATCGCGATGACTCGGAACCGGTCGGCCAGGGTCGGCATCACCCTGCGCCATGCCCACCAGGTCTGCGGGAACCCGGCGAGCAGCACGACGGCTGGACCGTCGGGCCGGCCGCCCTCGACCGCGTGAAGCCGGACGCCGCCCGCGTCGGTCCATCGGTGGGTGAATCCGGTCAGGTCGGGCAGCGGCAGGTCGCGGACCGGGTTGCCCGGGACGCGGGGGGCGCTTGCGAGGTCATTCATGGTTCCCCTCCACTGGTGTGCGGTGTGTCGACGGTCCGCTGAAGGCCGTCCCGGTGGGTGATCGGCGCCGTGAGAGCACGTATGCGGGATCGTCGGTGCTCCGCCGGCCATGGCGACGACGGAGACGGCGACGACGACGGCGAGGGCGGCGTGGGTGAACGCCATGGCGCCGACGCGAGCACGCGGTGTGCGTGGCGTTGCGCGGTGAGGTCTGCGAGGTATCCGGCCATGACCACGTCTTCACCCTAACCCATCTTGAACTGATTGGTTCATGATGAGATGATGGCCTTCACGGCGAAGGCGGAGCAGGAGGGAGGTGCGGTATGGCGGGCAGGAAGCAGTTCGACATCGCCACGGCGCTCGATGCCGCGATGATCCAGTTCTGGCGGGCCGGCTACGCGGACACCTCGGTGGACGACCTGTCCCGGGCCACCGGGCTCAACCGCAGCTCCATCTACTCCTCCTTCGGCGACAAGGACAGGCTCTTCCTGCGCTGTCTGGAGCGCTACACCACGCGCTACGGAGACAAGTACGACGCCGCGTTGTCCTGCGCGGCCGACCGGCCCCTGGCAGCCGCGCGGGCGTTCTTCGACGTCACCCTGGAACGCATCGCGGACCCAGGTCTGCCCGACGGGTGCCTGGTCGCCCAAACCGTCATGGCGACCCCGGTGCTGAGCGCGAGCGTCGCCTCGCGTGCACGCGAGGCGATCGGGTTCCAGCACACCCGGCTACGCGCCGCGCTGAAGGCCGGCCGACTGCACGACGAGGCGGCCGAGTCCTTCGCCACCCACCTTGCGGCCGTGAACCAGTCCCTCGCCGTCATGAGCAGAGCCGGAACGGACGCGGTGCAACTGCGCGCCATCGTCGACGTGACCCTCGACGCACTTGCGCGGACTCTCGGCGCGAACGACTGAACGGGGCGTTCCACCGGTACGACGGACGCCGGCGAAGTTGCCGGTCCCGCCGTCGCCGGATTCATGTCCCGCCTTGCTCCTCATCTCGTCGAAGTGGAGTGGAGCGGAGGGGGAGCGGGGTGGGGCCGGCGCAATCGGATTTTGACGGCCGCGCCCGCCACCCACTAGTTTCCGCCCGGAACACCAGGGGGAATCGGGGGATGCCACACATGGCACGTCTTACGCGTACGCGCATTCAAGCGGCCACCGCGACGGCTGTGCTCTGCACGCTGTTCGCGGGGAGCGCCTGTACCAACGGGGGCGCCCAGGACGACGGCAGGTCGCGTCCGGCCGGGCAGCCGGCGAAACTGACGAAGGTCTGGGAGGCGCCCTCCCTGCTGGGCCCGGACGGCAGCGGGACCGTCTGGACCGGCCAAGGCGTCCTTGTCCTGCGGGACGGGAGCGACCTGCGCGGATATGACGCGCGCTCGGGCAGGAAGCGGTGGACGCTGAAGGCGCCGAAGGGAACGAGCGGCGTCTGCGGAATGTCGGACCGGCCCAACGCGGCCGGGCTCGGCGGGCTGTTCTTCACCGCCGGGACGAAGGGCGGCTGCACGTACGCGGGCGCGGTGAACCTCGCGGACGGCGAGGTCAGGTGGGCCGAGCCCGTCGGCAAGCCGCAGGGCACGTCCGGATCGAACGACCTCAGTATCGGGGACGAGGCGCTCACCGTCACGCTCCACTGCTACGAGGTGAAGCAGTTCCGTCCGAGCGACGGCAAGCCGCTGGGGACACGGCTCAGGAGCGACGAGGCGTGCGCGCACGACGTGGACCACAACGGCACCCATCTCGCCGTTCGAGAGGCCCCGGCGGGGACCGCGAAGGAGCGAGTGCCGGGCTGGGTACCCGCCGACGACGGTGCCCCTGCCCACTTCGCGCTGTACCAGGGAGCGGACAGCAAGCCGGTATGGCGCACGAAGGCGGAGCGCGTCGGCGACCAGCTGAACGGGATCGTCTCCGACGACCCGCTGGCTCTGGATGTCACCCGGGAGGGTCATGACCTCATCCAGACGTACGACTCCGACGGCACGCCCGTGCACACCATCGGCAAGCAGTTCAAGCCCACCGCCTCTGACGGCCGGGCGAAGGTCGGCCCGTTCACCCAGGGGGACACACTGGTCGTGGGCTACGGGCGGGATCCCGCGCTGTACGCGTACGACCTGAGCACCGGAAAGGTGCGATGGAAGAAGCGCCAGGACGAGGCGGACGTCCTCGGCGTCTGGAAGGACAAGCTGCTGGCCGTACGGCAGATGCCCGACTCCGCAGGGCACAGTGTCCAGTGGCTCGTGACGTACGGGATGCGGGACGGCAAGGAGCGCACGATCGGCCGGATCGCGGAGGCCGGTGTGGAGACGCAGACGTTCGCGGCCTGGGACGACGAACGGATATATCTGAGCCGCCCGGACCGGTCGGGCAAGGCCGGCATCATCGCGTATCCGCTGCCGAGCTCGGGCGGTGACACCCGGCAGTACGCTCCCGAGCCGGAGGCGGGCGACACCGCCGGCCACGGCTGGCGCGAGGGCGACCTGCGTCCCGACGAGGTCGTGAACGCGTGCGAGGCCGTGTCGCCCACGGCGCGGAAGGCGATGCGCGTGTACCGCGAGGGCATGCCGCCTCCCGTCGACTGCGCCTGGGAGGAACGGGACGCACCCCGGCACGCGAACCGGGAACTGGAGGTGGCGGTTACCGCGTACGAGCCGGACCGGGGCGGAGCGTCCGGCTCCGATTCGTCGTCCGGGAGTTCGCACGAGCCGACGCCCGCGGTCACGGTGGCCGCCAAGGCGTACCGCGAGGCCGGACAAGGGAAAACCAGGAACGAGGACGACGACGACAAGGTTCTCGCCGCGGGCCACCCGCTGAAGGGCCTGGGCGACGAGGCGAAGTCGAGCGCGTCCGGCTCGGTGCGGGGCAGCGCGTCCAGCGCCGACATCCTGGTCCGCTACCGCAACGTGACCGTGCGGGTGAAGGCCCGGACGGAGGCGCTGTCGCCCGCCTTGAGCGGTGAGGTGCCGCCGCGACACGAGGTGGAGACAGCGGCGCGGGTGGCGGCCGCCGATGTGCTGGAGCGGCTCGGCGCCGATGTGCCCGCGTCCGTGAGGCGTCCCGCGAAACCCGCCGGGGGCGGGACCACCGTGGTCAAGCCGGTCTGTGCCCGGCTGGGTTCCGAGGCGGCCGGGCTGGTACCCGGCGCCGTCGCGCTGGACACCACACCCGGGGGCGGGGCCGACGGTCGCGTCACCGGCTGCGACTGGGAGCCGCGGGAGGACCTGTCGCCGAGCCTGACCGTACGGGTCGAGGCAGTGCCCGAATCCCCGCTGACCGGGGACGGTGCGACGGAACTGGCCCGAGCGGAGATCGCATCGGTGGACGGCGCCGAGGTTTCCGGCATCGGGGACGAGGCCCGCATCGAGCGGGACACCTACCGGAGCCGGGACGCGATGAACCGCGATCACACGTTGACCGTCCGCAAGGGCAACCTGGTGGTGTTCGTCGACTACCAGCGCTGGCAGGAACAGTCCGGTTCCCGGCTCGACGCGGACGTCCAGCGGGTGGCGCGGCGGGTGCTGAGCGAGTACTGACCAAGTGCCCTCATCCGGAAGCCCCGGAAGACGCGGTGGCCTGCCCCCTCTCCACCCGGACGTCCGACTGCGTGAGCGGGCAGGGTGCGGGAGCGGGCCGGTGCCACCGGCCACAGCCCGCCGTGACGGCCCGCTGTCGGAGGCGGCTTGTACCCTGCACTCATTCGACGATCGGACGATCACGGGTACGGGCGTGCGGGCACGGGGCAGGCGTCCAGGGGCGGGAACGCGGGGCTTCGATGAGTGACACACGTCCGATACGCAGCCGCAGACCGGGCCTCCCGGCCGGTGTGTACGTCATCGTCGGGATCGTCCTCGCCGCGATCGGGGCCGTCGGCGCCTGGCTCCAGCACGACGCTCCCGGCCGGAGCGCGGAGCCGCGCACGGAGTTCACCGCGAACAACCCGCCCGTCGGCCTGCCCACCGCGCTCACCACCGGCCAGCACCTCCACTGGTCCCGCTGCACCGCGCCGCCCACCGCGCGCACGGGCTACGACTGCGCCACCATGAAGGTCCCCCTCAACTACCGGAAAGCGGACGGCAGAACGATCGACGTCGCTCTGATCCGCCGCAAGGCCACCGGCCCGAACGCCCGGCGCATCGGCTCGCTCGTCCTCAACTTCGGCGGCCCCGGCGTCTCCGGCGTGAGCGGACTGCCCGGACTCCTCAACCAGTACAAGCCGCTCCTCGACCGCTACGACCTGGTCTCCTTCGACCCGCGCGGCGTTGGCGCGACCATCCCCGTGCGCTGCGGGAAGACTGCCGACGACACCGGCTACGACGGGGCCGACGCCTGCGCCGAGCACTCCGGGGCACTCCTGCCGTACATCGGCACCTCGCACACCGCCCGCGACCTTGAGCTGATGCGCTACCTCCTCGGCGACGAGCGGCTGCACTACTTCGGCGTGTCGTACGGAACGGCGCTCGGCGCGGCCTACGCCCACCTGTACCCGTCGCACGTCGGACGGCTCGTCCTCGAAGCGTCCGTCGACCCGACCGAGGACCGCGACGAGAAGCAGGTGTCGCAGGTCAAGGCGGTCCAGGCGGCGTTCGACCGGTTCGCTGTGCACTGCGCGGCCCGTATCCGCCACTGCCCGACCGGCGACGGGCCGGAGGAGGCCGCGCGACGCATGGCGCGGCTGGCCGACCGCCTGGAGAAGAAGCCCGCCCCGGCAGGCGGCGGGCGGAACCTCGACGCCGACGACCTCGCGTACGCCGTCAGTGACCATCTCGACCTCGGCACGGACGGCTGGTCGCCGCTCGCCAAGGCCCTCACCGCGCTGATCGACCACAACGACGCCCGTCCCCTGAGCAAGGTCGCCGACGACAGCGGCTCCGCCGACCGCGAGGCGCCCCCGCGAGACAGCAGCCGCGCCGCCCTGGTCGCGATCACCTGCGCGGACTCCAGCCTGCGCCCCGGCTTCGGACGCCTCGACAGGGACGAGGCCCGCATCAAAGCCGCCTCACCCGTCTTCGGTGCGGCCTGGTCCATCGGCGTCTACCTCTGCTACGACTGGCCGTTCGACGGCGAGCGCGCCACGCCCCAGGTGGACGCCGACGGCGCGGCGCCCGTTCTGGTGGTCGGCGGCACCGGCGACCCGACCACCCCTTACCCAGGCGCCCGCCACATGGCCCGAGCCCTGGGCGACGGTGTCGGCGTGCTCCTGACGGCCGAGGAGGAGGGCCACGGCACATACCCGCAGAACCGCTGCGTCATGGAGACGGTCGACCGATACCTCCGCACGGGCCGTACCCCGGCCCCGGGGACGGTGTGCCGGGGCAGCATGTCCTGAGGCCGTACGGATCCGCCGGCCGGACCGTCAGCACACCGGTTCGTCCGCAGGGGCCCGCCGTGCATGGTCCCGGCGCACCTCCACACCGCATGACGGGTTGCGACGTACCGCGCTGCCGACGGCGCGGACGGGCCGGGGCAGCCCGTGCCGTCGGAGGGCGAGAGGAGGACGACGAGCGCATCGACACGGCCCTGGCCTTCGCCGGGGCGGTCACGCCTTGTCAACGACCTTGGGCGGAGAGGGCTTCGGGACGATGGGGGCCGGGGCGTACTGGGCGGCCTGTGTGTCGAACATGGCCGCATACCGGCCACGTGCGGCCATGAGGGCGTCGTGCGTGCCGTGTTCGGCGAGGCGCCCTTGGCTGAGGACGTAGATGTGGTCGGCGTGCCGGACGCCGGACATGCGGTGGGTGACCAGGACGACGGCACGATGCGGGGCGGCGAGTCGGCGGATGCGGTCGAAGGCGGCGATCTCCGCTTCGGGGTCCAGGGCGGAGGTCGGTTCGTCGACGATGAGGACGCTGTCCTCCGACGATGTCGAGCTACGCCAGTGCGTGCGGGCCAGACCCACCTTCTGCCACTCCCCGCCGGAGAGTTCGATGGCTCCGCGGAACATGCGGCCGAGCATGCTGTCCAGGCCGTTGGGGAGTCTGGCGGTGACGGAACCGGCCCCGGCGTAGTCGACGGAGGCCTGCAGGTCGTGGACCGAGGCGTCGTGGCCGGGACGGCCGATGCGGACGTTCATCGCGGCCGTGACGGGCCAGCGCTGGAAGTCCTGGGTGAGAAGCGAGACCCGGTCGAAGACCTGGGAGCGCTCCAGCCCGGAGACATCGGCCTCACCCCACTTCACCGAGCCGTCGTGCGGCATCAGCAGACCGGAGAGGATCTTCATCAAGGTGCTCTTGCCGGAGCCGTTCTCGCCCACGACGGCGGTGACCGACCCCATCGGGAAGGTGAGCGTCACATCGTCCAGGGCCGGTGCGTCGCGGTCGGGATAGCGGTAGGTGACGTGTTCCAGAGAGACCTTCCCGACCTGTTCGGGGACGGGGCCGCCGGTCTGCGGGATGGCCCGTTGGGCGGCTTCGACGAGGAACTGTCCGTGGTCCCGGACGTAGAGCGACTCTTCGTGCAGCTGGTTGATGTTCATCACCAGGGCGCCCAGGCTCGCCGACCCGGTCCGTACCGCGATCACGGCAGTGCCGGCGACGGCGAGGCTCATGTGCCCGGCCATGACCAGCCAGATCATGCTGCCGTAGGTGGCGGCCATCGCCAGCCCGGACAGCGCGGATGCGACCCATTCGGTGATGGCCTTGCTCGATGCCAGACGTTCCTGTTCCGACTCCGCGCTCGCGGCCATGCGCCGGTACCGGTCGAGGAGGAAGGGACCGACGGCGTGGATACGTACCTCCTGGGCAGCCGTTCGCTCGGTGAGAAGGCTCCCGATGAGACGACTGGCCCGCACGTGCTCGATCCAGCTCATCATCGACACGTAGCGCTCCTGCGCCACCCGCATGGCGCCCCAGGCACGGGGAGCGGCGATGACCAGCAGCATCGGCAGCAGCGCCGGATGCAGGACGGTGAGGACACCCGCCGTCGCGATCAGCGAGATGCTGCTGTTCAGCGCGGAGACACAGGCACCGATCATGCGGCGCGCAGCGGCGGGCCCGTACTGGGCAATGTCGATCAGGCGGCGGAAGTCCGGATCGTCGATGGCTTCGAGTTCGACCGAGGTCGCGGCGGCCAGATACTGCGTGGTGGCGATCCGTTCCACCACCGGTTCGAGACGTCCCGCCCGCGATGTCGACCAACCGGCCAAGCCGGAGTTCACCACGGCGACGCCGGCGGCGGCGAGCAGGCCCGGTAACAGGGCGTGCAGCCGCTCGACAGCACCTCCGGCGCCCAGAAGGGCGTGCATGACCGCGTTGACGGCGAGCAGGCCGACGGCTGCGGCGATGCCCTGGCCGATTTCGCTGACCGCCACGGCCACGAGCGCGCGGCGATCCGCGTTCCAGGCCATCCGCAGGGTGGCCATGATGAGTCCGGGCATCTGGCGCAGCGCGGAGCGCATGGTCAGGTCCAGCCCCGCATGCTCGTGCTGGGACCAGCCCATGTCATAGCGCAGAGGCCCGCCGAAGAGTTCCTGTTCGGCGTCGGACACCTGCGGCTCCGCCATTTTCACCGGGCCGAAGAACCTTTTCACAGGGTGCCTCCTGAACCCGGCCGGTCCAGTGCTCCGTACGAGGGGCCTTCGGCGAGCAGCTGGAGGACGTCGGCGGTATGAGGGCGACAGCCGGACGAAGCGTGATGGTGGACGAAGCCGCAGGATTCCTGGCGACGTTGACGTGGTTGATGCGTCAGGTACCTCGTATCCGGTCGGGACCGGGTGGTGAGGAATCCGGCGCAGCCATCGACGCGGCGGGCGCACGCACCCGAGGACGCGGCGGAGCCTTCGAACACAGGATGAACAAGTGTGGGATGGGGCAGACGATGCATGGGCGCTCCCCTGGGCGTGATGCGGACAGGTGATCGGTTAACGGGGTCTTTCCTGTCGCCGTCACGGGTACGCAGGGGCGAAATCTAGAACCTGATTTCGAATAGCCGGTCGATCCTTGATGTGGCTTGGAGCGCTGTGTCGTGATCCTGCGTTCGACCACTCCTGTGGGTGTGGGTACCGCTTATGGGGGATTGCGGAGCACGGCCGGCCGCCAAGACCGCTCTCCAGGACGGCGAGTTCATCCGGGCCGGCTGAGGGAGTGGCAGGGGGAGCCGTGCCCGACCCACGGCCGGCTCTCCGCCCCCGCGGTGAGCGACCGATCCCGTGCTCAGGCATCCGAGGCCGACAGGCTTTCCTCCTCGGCCCGGCGAGCGACCGAATGGAGAGCGTCAGACCCTCGCACCACGCGCGATTCGGAACAGGACGTTCGGACGTAGTGGCCCTTCGGGCGCGGTGGGGTCATCGAAATCACCGGCCGCGTCACGGGTCATACCGATGCGGCGCATCACCGCTTGGGAACGGATGTTGGTAGCAGTCGTCACCGCAAGGATCTCTGGGAGTTCAAGAGTTTCGAAGCCGAAGGCCAAGCAGGCCATGGCGGCCTCGGTGGCGTAACCCCGGCCCCAGGCCGAACGCGCGAGCCTCCAACCGACCTCGACCCCCGTGAACGGCATGTCGTCATCCACCGGGTCCAAGCCCGCGAAGCCGATGAACTCGCCCGAGGCCTGCGATTGAACTGCCCACCATCCGTAGCCTCGCTCATCGAACTCGGCCTCGAACCGTGCCACGGAGGCATCGCTCTGTTCACGGGTGAGCAAGTCGCCCAGATGCTCCCGAACCTCGGGATCAGCATTCATCACCGCCCACGGTTCAAGGTCGGAGTCCTGCCATCGACGGAGCACCAGACGATCGGTGTGCAGTTCAGCCATGCTGCCCAGCCAACGAGAGCGCCGCCCCCGAGGCAATCCGTTTTCCTGGGGGAACCGCTACCGCCTCTCGTGAGGAGAGCGCGCGGCCGGCTCCGAGAGTGGATCCGGCCAACCGGTCACTTCGCGTCATCATCCGGTAACTGCCAGGCGCGACCGTGCGGGTTACGGATACATAGGAGGTCGGAACGGGGCCGAGTGTGATCCGGGGGCGGGGCGGGATGCTGACGATCAATGTGGGAGTGCTGCTCGCCGTCATCGTCCTGCTGCGGCTGCGCCGCCGCACGCATTCCCGGAGCCGGAACGACGAGAAGCTCACCGTGATCATCGTGCTCGCCCTCGGCGTAGTCATCGCCCCGACCCCGGTGGGTGAGGGCATCCTCGACTTCCTGCGCCAACTCACCTCCGGCATCACCGACTCCACCCGCTGAAACCCTCCCGGAGTGCGCCCGATGGCCAACCGCCGCCCACCGTCCCGCCGCAGGCCCGCGGTACGCCGCCCCGCACGCCGCAGCGCGCCGCCGCGTCGCCGTCGCTCACGCAGGCAGCAGCGCCGCGACACCCGGATGCTCCTGCTCGGATTCGGCGCCGTCGCAGGCCTCGCCCTGGTCTGGGCGGTGATCTCCTGGCTGCTGGTGAACTGGTGGGCGCTGATCGTGCTCGGGGCCCTCGCAGCCATCGGCGGGACGGTGTGGGTCCACCGGTACCGTCAGCAGCAGACCTGGGACCAGGTGCGGCAGCAGGCCCTTCGATACGGACTCCCGCAGCTGGACACCCTGCACCACCGCGACTTCGAGTACGCCGTGCGTGATCTGATGCGCCGCGACGGATGCGCCGACGCCCGACAGATCGGCGGGGCCGGCGACAACGGAGCCGACGTCCTGGCCACCGATCCTCTCGGCCGTAGCTGGGTCATCCAGTGCAAACACCGCAAGGACGGTGACCGGGGCTCGGCCGTCGGCACCCCCGACCTCCAGCGGGTCAACGGCACCGCCCGTCAGCTCTACGGTGCGGACGTCGTTTTGGTCGTCACCAACGGCCGCTTCTCCACACGCTGTCCACCGCTCGCCGCACAACTGCACATGCACCTGGTCGACCGACGGACCCTCGCAGCCTGGGCCGGCGGAAGCCGTCCCCTGTGGGAGCTGCTGCCGAAGATCCCCGCACCCCGCAAGGGCCGGTAACCGCACAACGTGCGGGCGCCCGGACCGAACCGGCCAACCCACGCTCCATGTGCCCCTGTTGGCAGGGCTTCGTGGATTGGTTCGACGCGGAGGCGTCGGGTCATCGTGAATGGTGCCCACCCCTCTGCAAGGAATGGGTACTTAGAGGACGCACAGATAGGCGTGGGCGTGGTGGGGGATCCCGGCAACAGAACGGGTGCAGGCCTTGGTGATCATGGAGTTGCGACGCTCTGTGATCACTGAGGAGACCTGTGCCCGCGCTGCCATCATGGCTCACCGAACCGCTCTGGGACCACTTCGCGACCCTGCTGCCCGAGCGGCCGGTGTACCACCCGGACCATCCACTCGGCTGCCACCGCCCGCGGATCAGCGACCGGATCATCTTCGACAAGCTCCTGCAACTGCTGCGCTTCGGCCGTTCATACGAGGCGATATCCGACACGACGTGCTCGGCTACCACGATCCGCAACCGTCGCGACGAATGGATCCGACTCGGAGTCCTCGCCCGGCTCAAGCAGATCGCGTTGGAGTCCTACGACCGGATCGTCGGCCTCGTGCTCGACCAGATCGCTGTCGATGGCTCCATCACCAAGGCTCCCGGAGGTGGCGAGGTTGCAGGACGCTCACCGGTCGACCGCGGCAAACAGGGCCTGAAACGCTCGGGCATGACGGATGGATACGGCATTCCGCTGGGTCGTGTCCTGGCCGGCGCCAACCGCCACGACTCCCCACTGCTCGCTCCGACCTTGGACCGCCTGGACGACCTGGGACCGTTACCCGAAGACATGACCGTGCACCTGGACGCCGGCTACGACTCGGACAAAACCCGTGCCCTGCTCGGCGAACGGGGCCTGCACGGTCGGATAGCGCACAAGGGCGAGAAGGCCCCGATCCAGGCGAGCCGGCGCTGGCATGTGGAGCGAACCCACGCTTGGCAGAACGACTTTCACTGCCTCGCCCGCTGCTACGAACGCCGTGCCACCGTGATCGACGCCTTCTTCGACCTCGCGGACACGATCATCACCGTCCGCAGCCTCATCCGGCAGTCCTGGACCACCCACCGCTGGGACAACCGCCCGAAGCGACGCCCGTGACCCAATGAGGGGTCTGCGGCCTGTGGCATCGTCGCTACTTCACTGCGAGGTGACTGCGCAGGAAGGTGCCGATGCGGGTGAGCGCGGCGTCCGCGTCATCGAGGATCCCGGCGAATCCCTGGAAGACGTGGGGAACGCCCGGTGTCACGTCGAGGGTTACAGGGACGTGGGCGGCAGCGGCGCGGGCCGCGAGCCTGGTGGCGTCGTCGAGGAGGATCTCGTGGGAGCCGGCCTGGATCAGCAGCGGCGCCAGGCCGGTCAGGTCGGCGAAGACCGGGCTGGCCAGTGGGTCGGCCGCGTCTGCGGTGGCGAGGTAGTCGGCGGCCCGCAGTCGCAGCCCGTCGGGTGTGAGGGCCGGGTCGAGGGCGGCCTTGTCCGCCACGCTTGCACCGGACAGGGTCAGATCGATCCACGGGGACATCAGGACAGCGGCGCAGGGCTGGGGCAGTCCGGCGCCCTTCAAGGCGACGAGCGTCGCCGCGGCCAGGCCCGCTCCGGCGGACTCGCCGGCCAGGGCGGTGCGGGAGGCGGGGATGCCGCCGTCCAGCAGTCCTCGATAGGTGGCCACGGCGTCGTCGAGCGCGGCGGGGTAGGGGTTCTCCGGGGCAAGGCGGTAGTCGACCGATACCGCCCGGGTGCCGGCCCGGCGAGCCAGTTCGGAGGCGAGTCCCGCGGCGGCCGCCGCGGTGCCCAGTGCGTACCCGCCGCCGTGGAAGTACAAGATGACGCCGTCGGATTCGAGGTCGCTGAGCTCGATGGTGACGACGGGGATGCCGCCGAGGACGCCCGTGGTGGAGGTGACGTCGTCCGGCAGCGGATGCGACGTCATCAATGCATCGAGCAGTGGCCGTTGCTCGTGGACGTCGCCGCCGATGTCCAGCGGCCCGTTCCGCAGCAACTGGTCGAGTGCCGCGCGCTGTTCTTCGCTCATGTTCGTCCTTTTCAACCGCTGTGGTCGGGGGTCGGTTTGCTGGTGTCGGGTTCAGGCGATACCGCCGTTGGCGTAGAGCACCTGGCCGTTGATCCAGCGGCCCGGCCCGGCCAGGAACGCGACGGCTTCAGCGATGTCGGCCGGGGTGCCGAGGCGTTCCATCGGAGCCTGGGCTGCGATGCGGTCGATGACATGCTGCGGCTTGCCGTCCAGGAACAGCGGTGTGGCAGTTGGGCCGGGCGCGACGGCGTTCACCGTCACGTCGCGGCCGTGCAGCTCGCGGGCCAGGACCAACGTCATCGCCTCGACGGCGCCTTTGGTGGCGGCGTAGGCGGCGTAGGCGGGCTGTTGCAGCCGGGTGATGGACGTGGAGAAGTTGACCAGTGCGCCGCCGGGGCGCAGTGTGCGGGCAGCCAGTTGGGACACGACGAACGTTCCGCGCACGTTGGTGCGGTGCATGCGGTCGAAGTCGGCAAGGTCGAACTCTGCGATCGGTGCCAGCAGCATGATGCCGGCCGTGTTCACGACCACGTCGACACCGCCGTACATCTGCTCGGTCGTCTCGAAGAGCGCGGTCATCTCGTGTTCGGCGGCGACATCGCCGCCGAACGCGGTCGCCACCCCGCCGGCTGCCGTGACAGCAGCCACGACCTCATGGGCACGGGACTTGTCGCTGCCGTAATGCACGACCACGGCGAGACCGTCGGCGGCCAGGCGTTCGGCGACGGCGCGGCCGATGCCTCCGGAGGCGCCGGTGACGATCGCGACGCGCGTTATGGGTCCGGTGGTGCCTTTCAAGGTGTTCAGCCTCCCGCTCGTTTATGGACTGTTCGTCCATTAAAAATGTAGACTGACCGTCCATATACTGCAAGCCCGAGAGGAGGACAGGTGGAGGAGTCGAAGGAGCCCATCAGGCGCGGCCGCGGCCGTCGGCCGGCCGCGCAGGTGCGCCAGGCGGTGCTGGAGGCCGCCGGCGCGACGCTATTCGAGGCGGGACTGGCCGAGATCACCTTCGAGAAGGTGGCCGCTCGCGCCGGCGTGAGCAAAATGACGTTGTACAAGTGGTGGCCCTCACCGGGGGCCCTGGCCTTCGAGGCCTACTTCACAGCCGTCGAGGACACCCTCGCGTTCGCTGACACCGGCGACATCGAGCGCGACCTCACCGCCCAGCTCCACGCCTTCGTCGGCCTGCTCACAGAACCACCCGCCGGACCCGTGATCGCCCAACTCGTCGGCGCGGCGCAAACCGACGCCGCCCTGGCCGCAGCTCTCGCGACGCACTACACCCACCCACGCCGCCGGCTCGCGGTCGAAAGACTTACCCGAGCGCAGCGCCTCGGCCAGATCTGCGCCGAAGTCGACCCCCAGGTGGTCGTGGACCAGCTCTGGGGCGCCTGCTACCACCGCCTCTTGCTGCCGGGCGAGGTGCTCGACACCGCCTTCGCCGACGCCCTGATCCGCAACCTCCTGCGCGGCATCCGGGGGTGAGGCGAGTGTGCGTCAAGCCGCTACGTACGACGAGAAGTCGTGACCGAGGCATTCTTCGACCTCACTGACGCGATCGTCGCTCTCCGTAGCCTCATTCGCCAAGCATGGACCACTCACCGATGGGACACACGGCACCAGCGCCGACCGCCAAGACCTACCTATCTGCGCGAGCTCTTAAGGGTGATCTCGTGAAGCTTGAGCTGCGGAAACAGTGGGGCGGACTGCCGTTGTGGGCGAGGTGGGCCCTCGCGGCGTACCTGATCGGTTTTCTCGTGGGCACTCGCACCCACGTTCTTGATGTGGCCCGCGGCGGGATCCACGCCTATTCGGTGTTCCCACAAGTGCCCTTGCAGGTGCTCTTCGTCAGCCTGGTGGTCATCGACCCCCTGGTCATCGTGCTGGTGGGGCTCGTGCGGCGGGAGGGGATCTGGCTGGCGGGCGCCGTGATGGTGCTGGACGTCTGCGGCAACTGGTGGGGCAACTGGCAATGGCTGCGCGACGATCCCTCGCAGGTGCTGCGTCTGCTGCCCCTCACGCTCTTCGGAGTGTTCATCGTGGCATCCCTACCGCCCCTGCACCGCCTGGTCGCTCGCACATCGATCGCGTCTTCTCCGAGCAGAGGCTCGCGGGGCTGGCAGGGCTGACAGAGCTGAGAGTGCCCGACTCGTCTTGTCAGTCGGTTGGGTGGGGTTGGGTTGGAAGGACCCGTACCCGCGCCTTTGGGCTGGTGAGTTCAGTCCGCAGCTGTCGGTTCGCCACCGGTGATCGCTCAAACCGCCTCGATTCCCGCAGGACGGCGTCGATATGCGTGTGCATGGCGGCAGTTCGGGATGCAAGCTGCCGGGATGGACATGGAAGAGGTCGGCGCGGTGTTGGTAGGTCGATTCGGCCCTGAAGCCGAGGATTGGCTCGCCGAGGTCCGAACCTCGCTTCACGGCTGGCCGCCCAGTGGGGGTTCGTGCTGGGGGAGCTGTTCGGGAGCGGAGCCTCCTCGGTAGTTCTGCGCTGTCTATGGACCGACGGGCGGCCAGCGGTTCTCAAACTCAGCCCGGACCGGACACTGTTGACCAAACAGGTGGAGATGCTGAGCGTGTTCGCACCGTCGGGCCGGGTGCCGACCGTCTTGTCTGCCGACGCGGAGGCGGGGGCCGTGGTGTTGGAGGAGGTCTTGCCCGGCACCGTGGCCGACGACATGCCGCAGACGTCATTGCCGCAGCAGCGGGGAGAGTTGCTTTCCGCATTGCACGCCGTGGCGCCACCCGCGCATTGGCCACTGGATCTGCGCGGTCGGTTCGACGAGGCCTTCGTTCGAATCGGCCGGCGGCTGTCAGAGCCGGCCATCGGCGCACGGATCGACCAGGTCGCGTGGAAGCGGGCGATACGGCGCTGTGAGAGGTTGCTGGACAGTCAGGCCGGGCTCGTGTTTCTGCACGGCGATCTGCACCTCGGCAATGTCCTGGACGGCGGCCCGTCACGCGGTCTGGTCGCCGTCGACCCCAAGGCATGTGTAGGCGACCCCTGCTTCGACGCCGTCGACTACGTGGTGGCCGGCGCCGGACAAGAGGGTGTCGAGGCCCGTTGCCAGCGGGTGGCGACCGCGTGCGGGCTCGACGGAGACCGGCTTTACGCCTGGAGTCGGGTCATCGCTCCGATGGCGGCCATCGCACACCTCACCCATGGCGGGCCGGAGCCCGTGATCGACGAACTGCTCACTCTGTCCCGCTGATCCCACGCGAGTAGCGGTTCCGGCCGGCGAGGGAGCGTGGCAGGCCGAGACAGCGGGCTTCCTCGCCGTGTTCGCGGGCCGGACGATACGAGGGCTGCGGCGGTCACGCCCTGGCGGCACCGGCTCCCGTTCCAGGGGGCCGCCCTCCGCCCAGCCCCGGGATCAGCACCGCCGCCACGGCCAGGTGCATCAGAGCGAGGGAGACCCGGGTGCCGCCGTCCACGCCGTCGCCGATGAACGGCAGGAAGGACGCGGCCAGTACGGCACCGGCCACCCCGGTCCAGATGGCGCGAGCGCGCCGTACAGCGAACCGCTCCAGGGCGGCCAGCAGCCCCCAGCCGGAGAGCGACGCGAGCACTGCGACGACCGCCACGGGCGCAGCGCCGATGTCGAGCGTCTGCTCACCGTCGGAGATCCGTGGCCGGTGCCCCAGCAGTGGGTCCGTGACCAGCCACACCAGGACGGGAGCCAGGGCTGCCAGGGCCGTAACCCCAAGGCGTCTTCTCCGTGCGCTCACTCGGCGCCCCCCGAGAACGCCCCGTGCAGGAAGACCTCCACCAGCTCCTGCGGGGTCAGGTCGGGCTCGTCCTCCGTACGCGGCTGGGTGAAGAGCAGCCCGAAGAAGAGGGCCGCGATCTGCTCCGGCGGCCGCCGCAGGGCGGTCCTGTCCGGCTCCAGCAACTCCGCGAGGGCCACGCGGATCGGGGTGGTCGACTCGTTGCGGCCCGCGCCGCGCACCGTGCCGGGGTGCTTGCCGCCACGATGCCCCAGCGAGCCGAGGATCGCGCCCATCCTGGACATGTGTGCCTGCAGCGCCTCGGCGGCCTCCGCGAGCCGGTCGGGCAGCGGCTGGGACACGTCGATCGCGTCGAGTTCGCGGACCGCGTGCTCGGGGGAGAGCGCCTCGGCGATGCACGCCTGCAGCAGCTCGTCCTTGTCGGCGAAGACCCGGAAGATCGTGCCCTCGCCGATGCCCGCGGCGCGGGCGATCTTCGCGGTCGTCACCGCGGCCCCGTACTCGGCGATCAGCGGGATCGCGGTCTGGATGATCATCGAGCGGCGTTCCTCCGGCGTCATGGCGGGTGCGCGGCGGCGGGTGGGCTGGTTGTCCTTGGGTGCTGTCATGCCCGCCAGGCTACGGAGTGAGTCCTCACTCCGTCAATGAGTGAGGACTCACTCCGTTCATTCTCGCTCGCCCGGCTACTTGTTCTCGCCCGGCTGCTTGTCGGTGACGGCCCACCAAGAGCCACGACTACGGCAGGAGTGCTCGGCGGCAAGGCCCTCGGGCCGGCGTGCTGTGACGGCCGACTCGATCAGGATCTGTCTCGGGGACGTCGCTCCGGATGGTGGTGACCGGGTGTTCACGTCCACTGGAGGGGGAACCGGGGGGAACGGCTTCAGACTTCAGGACTCTCGAGGAGTGGGGCCGGGGTCGAATTCGAGATCGGGCAGGGGCGGCGCGCCCCGAAGGTTCGGGCGTTCGCGCAGGCTGAGGGGGGTAGGGCCGCCGTGCATCACCCCCGTAACAAAATGGCCTGCTTCCTTGTCCGGGCCGCGATCACTCCCGTGAAGTGGGCTGATGTACTTTCCGAAAGCAGGCGGTCGGTCCTTCCGTCACCTGCGCGTGTGGCACGCCGTGCCGGCCTCCCTCGTCGTGGTGGCGGTAGTGGCGTACCTCATGCTCCGCCCGTCCGACGGTGTGCGCTCGGTGCCCAACAGCCCCTGCCGACCGGCTGGTTCGGCGCGATCAGACACGCCCGCGACCCCCGACCTCGACGGGGACGGCCTCGTCGATCTGGTGTACGAGAACGCCGACACGGAGAACTTCGAAGTGATCGTCGTGCCCGGCTCCGAGCACGGTCCGGACCACGAGCACACGACCGTCCTCACGCGCCACGACCTCGGTGTGCCGGACCGCATCCAGACGAGCGATGATCCGTGGCAGCCCACGGTCGCCGACCTGGACGAGGACGGCCACGCCGATCTCGTCGTCAGCGGCGCCGCCAGTGTCCTGTGGGGTGGCCCCAAGGGCCCGCAGGCCGGCGGAGCGCGCGGGCGCATCCCACTGCCGGGCAGCGGTTACCACACCGCGCCGGTCGCCGGCGACTTCGACGGGGACGGCCACACCGATCTCGTGGCCTTCAGGGATTCGAATGAGGATCGGAAACTGGTCGTCCTCAAGGGGCCGTTCAAGCGGTCCGGTGCCCCGGCCCGGATCGTGGAGATTCCCAGCCCGGTCCACGAGGGTGCGACACCCGTACTGGTCGCCGGGGACGCGAACGACGACCGCGCCACAGATCTCGCGCTCTATGACTCCCCGTGGGATCCGCCCCTGTTGTTCGCCGGCGGTGCCCGTACCGCCGGCGGCCTGAGCAAGGACCCCGAGCGGCTGCCGGAGGGCGAGAACGTCGTCTTCGGTGACTTCGACGGCGACGGGCGCCAGGACGTCGCCGTAGGACGGAGCTTCGTCGACAGCTACGACGAGGTCGACACACCTCACCGGCGCGGCCAAGTCGGCGTCCGCTACGGGAAGGAGCCGGGGAAGTGGGTCACCATGGATGGCGGCGACTTCGAGGAGGGCTTCGGTACCACGCTCGCCGCCGCGGATCTCAACGGCGACGGCTGCGACGACCTGGCCGTACAGCTCACCAAGAAGAAGGAGGCGGGGGACGCGCGGATCGAGGTGTTGCGGGGCGGCTCCGAGCACGGGCTCGGGTCGAAGCCCTGGCGCGCCACCAAGCGTTCCGTGCCGGGTGACGACGGCCCCGTCGACGGCACCCTCTTCGCCGTCCACGACTGGGACGGCGACGGCCAGGCGGAAATGGCCCTTATCGGCGCGGACAGATGGTGGATCACCGGCGGCACGGAACGCGACGAGTCATCCTTCCCGGTCGCCCCCAGCAAGGGCCAAGGTTCGTAGGCACTCGCGTGTCGTCCCGGGCCATGTGCCCGGGCTCGCAGCGTGGTGGACGCCACCCCGCACCCCTTGGACCACACCACCAGGAGGAACCAGTGCCACACCCGCAAAGGCTCACCCCCGAGGAGACGCTCGCCGACGCGAAGAAGCTGTTGAGCCTCCCGAACATCGTCGTCATCTGCGGCTCCACCCGTTTCATGACCGAGATGAACGAGGCCGATCTGCGGGAGACCAGAGCCGGAGGAATCGTCGTCAGACCGGGCTGTGACCTGAAGACGCCGCACGCACTGTGGTCCGATCCGGTCGAGGCCGAGGCGCTGAAGGTTCGACTCGATGATCTGCACCGGGCGAAGATCCGGCTCGCCGACGAGGTGCTCGTAGTCGGTGACTACATCGGAGACAGCACCCGAGCCGAAATCGCCTACGCCCGGGCGCTGGGCAAGCCCGTGCGGTTCACGCACCCCGAAGTCGACCCGGAGGCCTGACCGCCCGCTGCCACCTCGACAACCACGGCCGCCGGCCCGCCGTCTGACCGCCCCTCGGTGTCATCGGCCGCCGCCCACCCCGACACCCTCCACGGGCATCCCCTGGAATTGATCAGAGGAACCTGCGGTCAGGGCGCGGGGGGAGTGACCCGTGCCAGGCCCGTCTGGTAGGCGATGACGACGAGTTGGGCGCGGTCACGGGCACCGAGTTTCGTCATCGCACGGTGGATATGGGTGCGTACGGTCAGCGGGCTGAGCGTGAGGTCCTGGGCGATCTCGGTGTTGGACTTTCCCTCGGCGGCAAGGCCCATGACCTCGCGTTCACGGGCGGTGAGTTCCGTGAGGCCCTGCTGGGGCGCCAGGCGGGTGCCGGGGGACGGGGTCAGGAGGAAGTTCGTGATGAGGGTGCGGGTCGCGATGGGCGACAGGAGCGCGTCGCCCGAGGCGACGGTGCGCAGGGCTGCCAGTAGGGCGTCGGTGGTGACGTCCTTGCCGAGGAAGCCGCTGGCGCCGGCCCGTAGCGCCTGGGCGACGTACTCCTCCGTCTCGAAGGTCGTCAGGATGAGGACGCGGGTGTCTCTCAGTTCCGGGTCGGCGCAGATGGCGGAGGTGGCGGCGAGGCCGTCGGTGCCGGGCATGCGGATGTCCATCAGGACGATGTCGGGGTGATGAGTGCGGGTCAGTTGCAGTGCCTCGGCCCCGTTCGCGGCTTCGCCGACCACGGTCAGGTCTTCGCAGGAGTCGATCAGGATACGGAAGGTGGCCCGGAGCAGGGCCTGGTCGTCGGCGAGGAGCACCCTGATCGTCATGCCTGTTCTCTTCCTGCTGGGGTGTCGGTGTCGTCTGCTGTGGGAGTGCCGGGGGGCTGGAGCGGCAGTGTGGTGGTGACTTCGAAGCCGCCGTCCGCTCGGGGCTCCGCGCGGAGTTCGCCGCCGATGGTGTGGGCGCGTTCGCGCATGCCGATGATGCCGAAGCCCCGGCCCGGCGCAGGTGCGGTGCCACCGGCGGTCACGGTGCCCGGTCCGTCGTTGCTGATGGTGATGGCCACGCGTGATCCCAGGTAGGCCAGATGTACCTGCGCGGACGAAGCGGCGGCGTGTTTGGCGACGTTGGTGAGGGCCTCCTGCACGATCCGGAACGCGGTCAGGTCCACCCCGGAGGAGAGCGGGCGGTGCTCGCCCGTCGTGGTGAGCGTGACGGTGAGCCCTGCGGTGGCGCACGCCGAGATCAGTTCGGGCAGTCGGGCGAGGCCGGGGGCGGGCTCCAGCGACGGGGAGGCCGGGGCGTCGTCTTGGCGCAGCAGCCCCAGGGTGGCTTTGAGGTCGCGCAGGGCCGAGGAGGTGGTACCGGTCAGGTCGGTGAGGATCTTCTTCGTCTGCTGCGGGTCGGTGAGTGCGAGGTGGGCGGCCGTACCGGCTTGGGCGTTGGCCAGGGCCAGGTGGTGGGCCACGACGTCGTGCAGATCGCGGGCGATGCGCATCCGCTCCTCGGTGACGCGCAGCCGTGCCTCCTCCTCCCGAGTGCGCTCGGCGTACTCCGCGCGGGCCTGTACGGATGCCAGGTTGGCGCGGCGCAGGAGGGTCATGTTGCCGAACGCGAACGACAGCAGCAGCCAGAAGCAGAAGCCGATGGCTCTGAGCACCAGCGAGAGGGCGTCCGACGGGTCGGAGGCTGCTGACGTGACGGTCAGCGCGACCAGCGTGAGGACGATGTACCGGCGGGCGGTCCTGGAGCCGGCCAAGGTGGTCAGCCAGTACAGCGCCGCCATGACCGGGGCCAGCAGCAAGGGGGTGATCTCGTATCCCAGTGCGGTGACGATCACTGTGCAGGCCGCCGCGACGAGGGTCACGGCACGTGGGTGGGTTCGGTGCTTGAGCAGGGCGAGACAGGCCACTCCCATCGGAAGGATGGCGGTGGTGCGCTGGAAGGGCGGGTCCGTGCCGGGCCGGGTGAACGCGCTGCCGATGATCGTGCAGGCCAGGAGTGCCAGGACCAGCAGCCCGTCGACGACGCGGGGGTGACGGTCCGCGTACCGCTCGAAGCGGTCGCTGTAACGCTCGGCGCTGGTGCTCATCGGTGCTCCGGTCCTCGTCCTGGCTCTATCGTGACCGGTCCGCCGCGGGAACGGCGGCCGGGCGCCGTGCGAGGCATACGCCACGGACCGCGCCCGGCGGGCCCGGGCGTCTCAGGCGCGGGCTGTCTCCCTGTCCTGCGCGATACCGGACCGCCCCTGGTCTGTCTCCTCCGGGCGGCGGATGAGCGCTTCGCCCTCCACGTCGACGTGCGGCAGCATCCGTCCCAGCCACTTCGGCAGCCACCACGCCCTGTCACCGAGCAGGGCCAGGGCGGCGGGCACGATCGCCATCCGCACGACGAAGGCGTCGAACAGGACGGCGGAGGCGAGACCGGAACCGATCATCTTGATCATGGGGTCACTCTCACCGATGAAGCCCGCGAACACCGCGATCATGATCAGCGCGGCGGCCACCACGACGCGGGCGCTGTGTCGGAAACCCGACGTGATCGCCTGGCCGGACTCCTCACCGTGCACGTACGCCTCCCTCATCCGCGAGACGAGGAACACCTCGTAGTCCATGGCCAGGCCGAAGACGATGCCCGCCAGGAAGATCGGCATCAGGCTCATGATCGGGCCGGTGTGCTCCGCTCCCAGGAGCCCGGCGCCGTGGCCCTGCTGGAAGACGAGCACGATCACGCCGAGAGAGGCCAGCACCGAGAGCAGGTAGCCGAGAGCGGCCTTCAGCGGGACGAGCAGGGACCGGAAGACCACCATCAGGAGCACGATTGCCAGGCCCACCACGACGGCCAGGTAGGGGAACAGGGCGGATTGGACCTTGTCGGCGATATCGATGTTGACCGCGGTGGTGCCGGTGACCTCGAACGTCGCCCCGGTCTCTCGCTCGACCGCGGGCCGCTCGCCCCGGATGGTCGTGACCAGGTCCTTGGTCTTCTCATCGGTCGGCGCCGTGGACGGCACGACCTGGAGGACGGCCGTCTCACCGACCCGGTCGAAGCGGGCAGGGGAGACGGAAACAACCCCGTCGGTGGCGCCGATCTGCCGCGCGACCGCCTTGGCGGCCCCCTTGGCGTCGGCGTTGCCCTTGCCGTCCACGACGATCGTCAGCGGGCCGTTGAAGCCCGGTCCGAACGCTTCGGCGAGTGCGTCGTAGGCGCGGCGTTCGGTGGTGGAGGTCGGTTTGGCCTCGTCCCCGGGCATGCCGAGCTGCAGGCCCGCCGCCGGCATCGCCAGGGCCCCGAGACCCACCACGCCGAGGAGCAGCACGAACAGCGGACGGCGTAGCACGAACCGCGCCCAGCGGCTGCCCGCGTTGTCCCGGGTGCTCTTCTCGGTGATCCGTCCGCTCTTGCGGGTTTTCCTCCCGAGCACGGCGTTCGGCCAGAAACCGAGGAACGCGGGGACCAGCGTCAGGGCGACCAGTACGGCGATGACGACCGCGCCGGCCGCGGCCAGGCCCATCTTCGTCAGCATCGGGATGCCGACCACCGCCAGCCCGGCCAGCGCGATGACCACGGTGAGCCCGGCGAACACCACCGCGGAACCGGCCGTGCCCACGGCCAGGCCGACCGCTTCCTGCGGGGCGTGGCCCTTGGCGCGCTCCTCGCGGTAGCGGGAGACGACGAACAGGGCGTAGTCGATGCCGACCGCGAGGCCCAGCATCATGGCCAGAATCCCGGTCGTCGTGGACAGGCCGAGCGCGTGGGCGAGGGCCAGGATGGTGGCCATGCTCACGCCGACGCCGATGAGTGCGGTCAGCAGCGGCAGCCCGGCGGCGGCCAGTGAGCCGAAGGTGATCAGCAGCACGACGGCGGCGACGGCGACGCCGATCAGTTCGGCCGAACCGCCGGGCCCGGTCCCCGTGTCCATCGCGCTCCCGCCGGCCTCGACGGTCAGACCGGAGTCCCGCGCTGTGCGCAGGGCCCGATCCAGCTGGGTCCTGCTGGCGTCGGTGAGTTCTTTGGCGCCGACTTTGTAGGTGACGGTCGCGTACGCGGTCCCGCCGTCATCGCTCACCGTCCTCCCCTCGAAGGGATCCGGCACGCCGGCGACCTGGGTGCCGACTGCCAGATCGGCCACTGTCTTCTCGATGACCCGCCGGTTCCCGTCGGCGGTCACCTTCTCGCCGCTCGGCGCGACGAACACGACCCGGGCGGTAGCACCGTCGGCGGTGGCGCCGGGAAAGCGCTGTTCCAGGAGGTCGAACGCCTTCTGGGACTCGATCCCCGGCATGGAGAACCCGTCGTCCGAGGCCCCCGGTGCCTTGAGGGCACCGAGCCCGGCGACAGCGAGGACCGCTGCCCAGACAAGAGCGACGTACCAACGTTTCCGGAAGGCCAGACGACCCACTCGGCAGAGGAATGTAGCCACGGCAGACGATCTCCATATCTGTGCTGACTGTCCTGCCAAGGTTCCTGGAGGACGGCCGCCCCGTCGTCGTACGCCTGCCGACACTTCGTCTACTGAGACTGCCGTAGTCACCGCCCGAACCGGCCTCCACCGGTAAGACGAAACGCGTGGGTAATCGGGCGTATGGTCCCGGCCGTGCGTGTCGCGGGGGTGGTGGAATCGGGGTCCGGCAGCTGCGGCTGCCCTCCTCCGCGCGACGGGCCCAGCGCGCCTGGAGCTGGGCCCGTCGCCGCCGTCGGGGGCAGGTTGCTGTCTCCGGTCCGCCGGGCGCTGCGGGTCATGGCTGCCGAGGCGATGCCGAGGGACACCGCCGCCTGGCTCGAGCTCGGCCACGACCGTGGATGAGGGGAGCGCCTCCATCCCGGCGGTGCGGCACCGAGCTGCTCACGGCAGGGGCGCGAAGGCGGGCAGGGCGAGGGCCGAATGGGCGGGTCGTCCTGCCGGGGCGGGGATGGCGCTGAGGCCGCGCAGTCTGGCGTTGCGCTGCTCCAGGTCCCGGGCGGTGGTCGGGAAGAGCGTGGCGCCGCCCTGGCGGACCAGATTCTGGTTCGCGGTCACGAACTCCCGGGTGTCGCGTTCGTAGGCGGCGAAGCCCTTGACGTGGCCCTGGTCCGCGAGGGAACCGGCGAGCATGTACGCGCCGACGAGGCCGAGGCTGGTGCCCTGTCCGGTGAGGAACGAGGGTGCGTATGCCGCGTCGCCGACCAGCGCCACCCTGCCGCTGGACCAGCCGGGCATACGGATCTGACTGACCCCGTCGAAGAACAGGTCGTCCGTGTCGCGCAAAGCTGCCAGCATGCCCGGGACCTCCCACCCGGCGTCGGCGAAGACCTTGGCGACCAGGTCACGTTGGGCGTCCGGGTCCCGGAACGCGTCCATGGGCGGCTCCGGCCGGGCGAAGTTCAGGAACGCGTGCACCTCGTCGTCGTCCCCGACGGCATAGAGTGCCGCGGCCCTGCCCGGGGTGTTCCACATCACGGTCTCGTGGGAGAGCCCGAAGGTGTTGCGCATGGTGAACACGGCGAAGCAGTAGCCGAGGTAGCGGTGGAACTGCTCCTCGGGGCCGAACAGCATCTCCCGGGTACGTGAGTGCATGCCGTCCGCGCCGAACACCACGTCGAACGTACGGCTGCGGCCCTCGCGGAAGGTCACGTCGACCCCGTGGCCGGTCTGGTCGAGGGTGTCGACGGAGTCGTTGAACACGAACTCCACGTCGTCCCGGACCGCCGCGTGGAGGGCGTCGGTCAGATCACCGCGCCGCACCTCAAGGTCCCGGCCCGTGACGCCGCCGGTGACGGCATGGGGGTGCAGCGATGTCACCTCGGTTCCGTCCCCGTCGAGGAAGGTCAGCCGGCGCAGGTCGATGTGCGCGTCCCGCAGGAGCGGCAGGATCCCCATCTTCTCCACGACGTCGAGTGCGGTGCCGCGTACGTCGATGGGGTAGCCGCCGCTGCGGAGCGTGCCGGCCTTCTCCACCACGGTGACCTCAAATCCGTGGCGGTTGAGCCAGAAGGCCAGGGCGGGACCGGCGATGCTGGCCCCGGATATCAGGGCCTTGCGCCTCGGCCTGGTGCGGTTACCGGTGGGCGTGGCCGTCGGCCGGTCGGTGCGGGTCATGCTTTGACTCCTTTGCTCATGGTGCGGGTGACGAACAGGGCCAGCGACACGACGACGCCGGCTATGAGGAAGCCGGTGACGTAGGCCGATTCGGCGGCGACCTCCGACCCGGAAGGGGTTCCGGCGGTGAGCAGCGCACCCCCGAGCTGTCCGCCCACGGCGGAGCCGACCACACGGCTCACCAGGATCAGGCTGGTGGCGATGCCGGTGTCGTCCTTGTCGACGGCGGTGGCGGTGCTGGTCATCATCGCCGTGATGCACAGGCCGTTGGCCAGCGCGATCAGCACCTTGCCGACGACCAGGTGCCAGATCTCGGTGTGCACGGCTGCCACGGCGAGCAGGCCGACGGTCATCATGACGACGCCGGTGTTGACCACGGCACGCGAGCCGAAACGGCGGTCCCCGATCCCGCCGAGCGGCCCGGCCAGCGTCGCGGCGATCGCGCCGGGCAGCAGGAAGAAGCCGATCCGGGTGGCGCTGGCACTGAATCCGTACCCGTCGCCGCGCTCGTCGAGCAGCTGCGGAATCAGATAGACCGCCATCGTGCTGCCGAGGCAGATGACGAACGTGAGCACGCACGCCTTCCATATCGCGGGCCGTGCCAGCATGCGCAGGTCGATCATCGGCGAGGCCGCACGCCGTTCGACCTTGACCCATCCGGTGACGAGGACGGCCAGCAGAGCGACGAGGGCGACGAGCACGAGCGGTTGCGAACCGGCTTCGGGTGCCACTGCCAGGACGAGCATGAGCGTGACCAGCATCCCGCTCAGAAGCAACAGGCCGGGCCAGTCCATCCCGGAGTCGTCCGACCGGCCCGGCGCATCGGCCGGCATCAGCCTGTTCACGAGCAGCGTGGCCCCGATGACCCCCATCGTCGGCAGCGCGAACATCCAGTGCCGGGAGAGCTGTTCCGCCACCGGCCCGGCCGACAGCATGCCGACCATCGACCCGCCGACGAAGAGCCCGCTGACCACGCCGATGGCCACCTTGGACTCTCCGGCCGGGAGGTGTTTGCGGACCACGATGAACGACAGGGGCAGTGCGCCGATCATCGCGCCCTGCAACACCTGGCCGACCAGCAGCACGGGCAGGTTCGGGGCCAGGGCGGACACCGTGCCGCCGGCCGAGACCACCGCCATCAGCCGGATCAGGATCTTCTTCCCGCCGTAGCGGTCGCCGAACTTGCCCGCCAACGGCGTGATGAGCGCGCCGGTGATGAGGAGGACGATACTGAGCAGCGCCCCTTCGGACTGGCTCATGTCCAGTTCGCGTTCCAGCAGCGGGATGGTCGGTGACACCACCGACTCCAGTGCGCCGGTGGACAGTGCCAGCAGGCCGAGGGCTCCGACAGCGGTCTTTCCGATGGGGACCGGGGGAGCCAGGGTCGTGGCCATGATTGTCCTTTCCGTCATTGCGAATGAGGCGGTCGATAAAACGTCGTGGTGGATCCGGTGGTGGGATCTGGCGGTGCATCCGGTAGCGGGTCCGGTGGTGGTCGAACCGGTCGAGACTGCCGCCGGGGCGTTGGTGCGGGCGGACGCGTGGCCGAGGGCGGTCCGCTCCCGGCCGGCAGTCCGCGGCGATTTCTGTTTCGTTGGCACGCGGTGGCTGACGGCTGTTCCGGCTGATGGCGCGGGTGGCTCACGGTGTGTGGTGGGCCGCGTGCTGGTCCGCGTGTTGAGTTGCCAGGACGTCGCTGCCGAAGTCGGTTTCCGGATCCCGCCACACGGCGTGGGCGTGCTTGGCGCCGCGGTGGGCGTTGGCCCACTCGATCCGCAGCCGCGGGCCTTGCAGGCGGTAGTAGTGCGATGCGCCCGCCGCGGCGGGCGTGAAGTACTCGTCGTGCTCCGGGACGTCGTCGGCGGGCAGGACACTCGCGCCGAAGCCGGGTGAGGTGGGGTCCGCGCCAACTGAGCCGTGGCCGCGGCAGAAGAAGGCGGGGTCGGACGGCTCCCGGCCGGGGGAGGCGTCCGCCAGCCAGGCGGGCGTGCCGGGGAGCGGACCGCTCGGTGCGCTCTCACTGCTCGCCGACGCCCAACCCGCCGTGCCGGCGACCAGCAGCGTGGTCGGTACGGCGGTGGTCGGCAAGGTCCTGAAGCGGCGCATACACCCGTCTCCCTCTGTCTCGTCCGTGGTGACGAGGAGAAAGTAGGGAGACGGTGGGCGACGGCGCGTCACACCGGGGAGCCAAGCCGGCACTGATACCCGGGTAGGGGGTGGACCAAGCCAGAAGGTCACGCGGCCCCGACCTCGTCACTTTCTCCGGACGGCGCGTTTTGTCGGAGCCGGCGAAAGTGGTGCGGAACGGCTGTCGCGGCGACCGGGCGCGGCAGTTGAGGCTGGGGGTCGGTTTCACGGGCGCGTACGGGCCCGTGACTCATGATTGCCACCGGGACCAGCCCACCGCTTCGCCGGCGACTGGTGCGCCAGGACACCTGGACGCGGGCTGTGTTCGCCGTGCCCCCGCCGTCGTGACCCCGCCGCCGTGCCCCCGCGGTCGTGACCCCGCCCGCCGCGGCCTCTTGCTTCGCCCGAGCCGGCCCGCGCGGTTCGCTCTGGGACCAGCCCGGCCGAGATCCGTACGCCGGTCGGTGCGGAGCCGAGTCGGCCCTCGGCGGCACGTCTGGTCAGACGGTCGCTCGACGACCGCGACGGGCCGCACGGTCACGGCTCCGCGAGCCCCTCCAGTGCTGGGGCGGCGGCATACGAATTACTGCTTCGGGTCAGGCCGGTCCGCTGAGGGCGTAGCGGGCGAGCGTGGTCTCTACCGCCTGCTCGACGGCGTAACGGATGTCAGAGGCTGCGGGGTCCCAGTCGGTCAGCAGCATGCGGGGCCACAGCACGTAGTTGGCGATCATCCCGAGGAACTGGTTGGCCGCGCTCTCGGCGTCCGGGACGTCGGCGTTACCGGCCTCGTGCTCCGACTCCAGATAGTGCTGGACCGAGGTGAAGTAGGGCAGCTTGCCGAGCTGGAACTGCATCCGTCCCAGTTCGGGGAAGCGGGGCAGTTCGGCGATGACGATGCGGAACAGGGCTGTCATACCGGGCCGGCCGATCAGGTCGGCGTAACGGTGGCCGATGGAGGTCAGGCCGGAACGCAGGTCCCCGGCCCGAGGCCGCGCCACGGCGCCTGCGGCGTCACGCTCCCAGGACTCGGTGACGATGGCCTCGAAGAGGGCTGCCTTGGTGGGGAACTGCTTGAACAACGTGGACTTCGAGACTGCCGCCTTTTCGGCGATGCGGGCGAGGGAGGTCCTGTCATAGCCGTGGTCCAGGAAGAGGTCCGTGGCCGCGGAGATGATCGCCTCACGCTTCTGCTGGGCGAGACGGCGGTGATGTGCGGAGAGCTCTGCTGCCATGCGTGCAGTATGCCCCAGAACCGAGGCGAGTCACTTGACTCGCCTCTTCTCGCCTGCCTACGCTGCAATGGAAAGGCGAGCTAACTGACTCGCATCCGACGGCGGTGCCCTCTCTGCAGGTGCCGTGCGATGAGGGAGCTGCTGATGGCAGGCGACAGGATCGCTTTGGTGACCGGTGCCAACCGTGGTCTGGGCCGGAGTACGGCTCTTGCGCTGGCGGCGCGCGGGCTGCGGATCGTGGTCACTCATCGGGGTGACGTGGCTGGGGCCGAGGAGACGGCGCGGCAAGTGCACGCTGCGGGTGGGACCGCCGCTGTCCTGCGTCTTGATATCAGCGACATCTCCTCTTTCGGAGCCTTCACTTCCGAGCTGAGCGCACTGCTTGAGCGCTGGACGGCCTCACGGCTCGATGTTGTGGTCAACAACGCTGGGGTGGGTGTCTTCGGCCTGCTGGAAGCTGTCACGGCCGACGACTTCGACACGGTGTTCGGCACCAACGTGCGGGGCACGTTCTTCCTCATCCAGTCGCTTGTGCCGCTGCTGGGGCAGGGCGCCCGGGTCATCAACGTCTCGTCGTCGTTGACTCGTCACACCAGTCCCGCGACCTCGGTCTACTCCGCCTCGAAGGCCGCCGTCGAGGCTCTGAGCCGCACTCTGGCCGCGGAGCTCGGCCCCCGAGGCATCCGGGTCAACTCCATCGCCCCGGGGCCGACCGCCACCGACTTCAACGGCGGTGCCATGCGGGATGACGCCGGTATGCGCCAGGGTCTGGCCGGGCAGACCGCGCTCGGCCGCGTCGGCGAACCCGAGGAGATCGGCGACGCCATCGCCACGCTGGCGTCCGATGGCCTGCGATGGATGACCGCCCAGCGCATCGAGGTCTCCGGCGGCGCCCTCCTCTGACCGGTCGGGGTGAGCCTGTTCAAGGGGTCGGCCCCGGCTCATCCCGCGCCACTGTCGTCTTCATCAGGTTCCGGTGCGTCCGTGTCGCGCAGCGGACGCGGGGCGCCTGTGATCGGGACGCGCCGGCCATCCGCCACCTGCCCGGCACCCGGGACGCGTCACGAGCGTGAGGGGCGGCTGGAGACAACGGCTGTGCTCGACACCGACCCCCACGCCACGTCAGCGGGTCCGTCAAAAGGGCGGTGCAGCCCGGGGTGTTGAGGGCAACTGGCTACTGCGGAGACGCCGGCCTTCTCGGCTGTCGCGGGCCGTCCTCGACTCCGCCCGGGACGAGGCCGAAAAGAGGGGCGAACTCACAGCTCCGAGCTCCGAGCTCCGAGCCCCGTGGACCGGGGCAAGCCGGGTTCCAAGATGCAGGACGCCGTCGATGGGTCGTCGAACGGACCATGTCCTGGCCGGCTGACGGCTACCGCATCGTCCGACTCGCCACACAGGACACGGTCTTAAGCCTCGTCCGCCGAATGTGGCGCCGGTCCGGCCAGCCCGTGCAGCAGCAGATCCGTGACGGTGTCGATGACGCGCTGGTCGTCTTCGCCGCCGGGGGGCGTGAGCACGGCGTAGTTGAGGGTGACGAGCATCGCACCCATCGCCGTCGCGATGAACTCGGGGTCGCCGGGCAGCTTGTGCCCGCGCTCGACCAGGTACTCCAGATGCTCCCGAATGGTTTCCGTCTGCTCGCGCAGGTCGCGCCAGGCCCGGCCCGTGCCGGGGTCGTCGGCCACCATCGCCTGGAACAGCGCGAGCGTGACCGGGCGGTTCTCCCGCATCACCGTCCACGCGGCACCGAGGTGGTCGTGCAGCTGGTCGCGGTCGGTCAGGTCGTGGTCGCGGGGGTGCTCCAGGCCGACCATGCGCTCGTCGATCGCATCCTCCATCTCGGCGAGGAGCGCCTGGAGCAACTCGTCCTTGCCGGCGAAGTGTTCGTAGAACGAGCCCGTCGAGCGTCCGGCGGCGGCGGTGATGTCGGTGATCTTCGTATTGAGGTAGCCGCGATCGTTGAACAGCCCCCGCGCCGCGTCCAGCAGTGCGGCACGAGTCCGAGCCGCCCGGACTTTTCGACTGGCGGTACTCGCCTGCGGCATGTCGCCCTCCATCGGCTGTTGACAGATGCCAGCGTATCGGAACACACTCACGCTGAATCAATATTCAGTGAATCCAAATTCAGGGAGACATCGTGCGAACGATCGTGATCGGTGGCGGGATAGCCGGGCCTGCCATCGCCCTTGCACTGCGGCGGATCGGTCACGACGTGACCGTCTACGAGGCGTACGACGTTCCGCCCGAGGACGTCGGCGCCCACTTCAGCCTGGCTGTCAACGGCCTGCGTGCGCTGGAGAAGCTGGGCTGCCTGCGCGACGTACAGGCGGCCGGACACCCCATCGAACGGATGCGGTTCTACACGGAGGGCGGCCACCTCCTGGGCGACGTGCCACGCCTCCGGCGCGAAGCCGACTCGATGCGCAGCATCGCGCTCCGGCGCGGACGGCTCGTGGCAATCCTGCGGCGCGCGGCCCTCGACGCCGGCGCGCAGATCGTCACCGGCGAACGCCTGGTGGGCGGGACGGAGTTGGCGGACGGCGTGGTGGCCGAATTCGCCTCCGGCCGACGCGACACCGCGGAGCTGCTCGTGGGCGCCGACGGCGTCTGGTCGACCGTGCGCGGGCTGATCGACTCGTCCGCGCCGCGCGCGGAGTACGCGGGGCTCTACGGGGTCGCCGGAACCGCCACCATGACGGGTCTAGAGCCCGGCGTATGGAACCTCGCCTACACGCGCAACGGTGCCTTCGTGCACACCAGCATCGACGAGAAGACCCAGTGGTGGACGGCTCAGATCGGGGATCCGGTCAAGCCCGACCTGCGAGGCATCGACGACGCGCAATGGCTGCGGCGCGTCACCGAGCTGTTTCCGGAGGCAGTGCCTAGGGCCATCGTCGGAGCCGCGACATCGATCGTCGCGGCCGGCCACCTGAACGTCTGCGATCCGGTCCGGACGTGGCACAGCGGGCGCATGGTCCTGGTCGGCGACGCCGCCCACCCTGTCGGCGTCGGGCACGGCGCCTCGATGTGCATCGAGGACGCCTTGGAACTCGCGGCGGCGCTGAGCGGCGCCCCGACCGTCCCAGCGGCACTCAGGGCCTACGACACGACGCGTCGCCCGCGCATCGACAAGCTGCTCAAGCACGGGCACAACGCCCGTGAGAGCAAGCGGCCCGGTGCCGTGAAGCGACAGGTCAACGCGGCGAAGATGCGCGTGCTCCTCCCGTTCTTCGAGCGGGCGCAGGGATATCTGTACGACTATGAGCCGCCTTCCCTGCCCGCCCTGGGCGGATCACAGTCCGTCACGGGTCAACACAGCTAGACGGCCTCCGGGTCCGGCGCCCCGACCGCATTGCGGTGGCCCTGCGTAGTACGCCCGCTGGACCTGGGGGACCGGGGCGAGCGGGTGCACGTAGAGCGGCACCCGCAGGTCGGACGTCCGGGCCAGGGCCGGAGGAACCGTGGCGAACGGGTGCACACACAGCGGCACCCGCAGCTCGGCCATCCGGGCCAGGACCGTCCGGTGCACGGGGTCGTCGAGGAACCACTCGCCCGGCCGCCCGAGGGCCAGGCCCCCCGCATGCCGAGCCCGGAGATGGCCCGGTCCCGGTCCAGCTCGGCGACGGCGGCGGCCGGGTCCTGCCACGGCAGGGCCGCGAACCCATGCAGCCGGTCAGGGCGGGCGGCCACCGCTGCCGCGCGGCGGGCGTTGGCCGCGCGGGCACAACGCGATGCCGGGATCGGCGGGCACCATCTGGACCGGGCTCGTCCGGGACGCGATCCGCACGTCGACGCCGTGCCTGCCCATCCGCCGGATCCGGTCCTCGCCTGGATCGGCGCCGAGTCGGAACGCGGTCGCCCGGTCGACTGCGGGGACCGTCCGGGACCTGGTCGCACGGGCGCCTAGCCGGTGCTCCGGAAGCGCAGACGGGGCGCCTCGCCGGCGAGCATCGGGCCGGCGGCCTCCATGATCGCCAGGTCGATCGCGTGTTCCTCGATGCAGATGATCGCGTGCTCCTCGATGTGGACGGGAGTCATCTCGTCCTCGTGCGGTGCGGTCAGGAGCGGGCGTCGTCGACGGCGGGTCGCAGGACCTCCGCGCACCACTGGCGGAAGGTGGTCGGCGTGCTGTTTCCGGCGGTGCGGACGACGCCCTCGTCGAGGCCGTCGATCTTGGCCGCCGCCATGTCGGCCATCGCCCGAGCCATGCCGGGCGACGCGCCGAAGGAGAGCATGGTGGTCTCCAGTGACGCGACCTCGATCCGCGCATAGCGCACCGGGATGCCGATCGCGTCGGTGATGGCGGCGGCCATGTCGTTGCCCGACAGGTCCTCCGGGCCGAGCAGCGGAACGTCGGCGAATCCGGTCCAGTCGCGGTCGAGCAGCAGGCGAGCGGCGGCGGCGCCGATGTCTCGGGTGGCCACCATGGGCAGCTTGCGGTCCGGCGCGAAGGGCCCGGAGATCACGCCCTCGCCCAGGATCGTGCGGACGTCGCGCAGCGTGTTGTCCATGAAGCTCGGGTTGGCGAGCGAGCGGTAGTTGGTGACCGTGGCGAACAGGTCGTCCATGGCCAGCGAGGCGGTGACGTTGCCGGCCCGGCCGGAGACGGTGGTGCCCCGGCCCAGCGCCGAGACCCCGACCACGTGGCGGACACCGTGCGCGGCGACGGCCTCGACGCCCGGCCTGCTGGCCTCGACGTAGGAGGTTATCACGTCGGGGGCGCGGAGGTCGCTGGGCATCAGCCAGAACACCGCGTCAGCGCCGACGAAGGCCTGGTCGACCACCGCGGCGTCGCGGTGCGAGCCCTCCACGATCTCGACACGGTCGCGGATGGCAGGAGGGAGTCGCCGCGGATCGCGGGTGACGACCCGGACGCGTTCGCCGGCGGCGAGCAGCTGCTCGACGACGTGGCGGCCAATCTTGGCGGTGGGGGCAGTGACGACGATCATGGGCATTCCCTTACGGTCGGAGCATGTAAACTCAACCGTACCGTTTACTTCGAGAAGGAGCCACCATGGCGGCGCGACGAGGCGAGAAGCTGCGCGAGCACATCCTGTGGACCGCAAAGGACGTGTTTCTCGAGGCCGGCTTCGAGCGCACCTCGATGGACGTCGTCGCCCAGCGGGCCGAGACCTCCAAGCGATCGCTGTACGCACACTTCCCCAGCAAGGACGCCCTCTTCTCCGGGGTGGTCGCCCTCGTGCGCGAGCTGTACCTCGACCGCATGGGCTCGCCGGAGCACTACGTCACCGCCGAGCGGGCCGATCCGGCCGACGCCCTCGTGCGCTACTGCGGGCGGTTGCTGCAGATGCTCCTGTGGTCCTCGTCCCTCCGCACGCTCCGGATGGGGATCGCCGAGGCCGAGCGGGTACCCGAGATCGCGTCGGGCTACTACGAAGCGGTCTTCGAGGCTCCCACGGCGCGTATCAGCGCGTACATCTCCCGGACCTGGGGCCTGGCGCACGAGGAGGCGTGGGAGGTGGCCGAGATCCTCGTCGGCCGCACTGTCTACCCCGGACTGGTGCAGGGCCTGCTCGGTGTGCGGGAGCCGATCGCCGAGCGTCCCGACGAGTCCACCCTCGCCGCCGACGTCGACCTCGACCGGATCGCCGCGAGCGTCCGGCCACTCCTCCCAGGCGGACCGGCGTCCTGAGAGGGCGGTTCGTGGGTTGATGTCCGTGTCGGGATGAAGTCGGAGCAGAACAGCCGGTCGTGCGGGCTCTCACCTAACAGATCTCGTCCTGGACAGGGTCTCCTGGGCGACCTAGCAGAGTGCGTACGCTGAATCAGCCATGTCGTCGGCATCAAGTGGGGGGAACCGTGGGGCAATGTCGGCAAGTGGGCCGGGTGATCGGGGGCCGCTACCGGATTGAATCTCTACTTGGATCTGGTGGGTTCGGGCGTGTTTGGAGGGCGCGCGACGAGAGGCTGAATGTCGACGTGGCGGTCAAGGAGGTCGAGTTTCCTTTGGGGCTGTCAGCCCCGGAGCGGGCGACACGGCTGCATCGCGCTGAGCGCGAAGCGCGTCACGCCGCTGCGTTGCGCGACCATCCGAACATCGTCACCGTCCACGACGTGATCATTGATGCTGGTCAGCCCTGGACTGTGATGCAACTGATCGAGGGTGGCTCGCTGGCGGATCGTCTGAAAAGCGGTCCGCTGCCGGTGTCGGCTGCTGTCCAAGTTGCCGCTGCTTTGTTCAATGCCCTCCGCGCGGCGCATGCAGCCGGGATCGTGCATCGCGACGTCAAGCCCGGCAACGTCATGATGGCGGCCACCGGCGAGATCCTGCTCGCCGACTTCGGAATCGCTGTGCGAAGTGACGACACAGCGCTGACTTCCGGCGGGTTCATCGGCTCGCTGCCGTACACGGCCCCCGAGCGACTACGCGGCGTCAGTGACCTTCCGGCCAGCGACCTGTTCTCGCTCGGAGTGACGCTGTACGAGGCCGTGGACGGCATCTCCCCGTTCCGACGAGACAGCGATGTCGCCACATTGGCCGCCGTCCAACGTGGGCAAGCCCCGCCGCCCCAACACGCCGGCACGCTGACACTACTGATCACAGCGCTAATGGACATGGAGCCGCAAAGGCGCCCGACGGAACTCAGTGCGATGCCGAATCCGCCGTCCGCCGCCTACGTCACCCCTCTGGTGAAGCGGCTGGCGGAGGAGACTGGCGTGGACCTCGTCACCGTGCGGGGCACCGGCATCGGCGGTCGCATCCGTGTGCAGGACGTCCGCGCCGCCGCCTCCCGCCCCGAGTTCCAGTGAGCACGCCGCGGTTACGACCGCACCGCGTCCGAGGAGAGCCGCGCATACGCGAGACCGCTTTTCGGCGTCAGTCTGTTCCCTCGCGGCTACGAACGCGCCGAAGTCGACGCGTACCTCGCATTGCCAGCCGACCAACGGGGGCCAGTGCCCGATTTCATATTGGTCCGTCTCGGCTACGACCGCGGCCAGGTCGACGGTATCTCGGCACATAGGTACGCCGGGCAAAGGGATCAAGGCCTCGCAGATGTCGCGGGCCCGGAGGGGGCCGGCGGCCGCGTTGAAGACGGCGGTGATGTGGGTGTAATCGTAATCCGGGTGCTCGGGCAGGTCTGGCGTGATGGCCTGGGTGGGGATCCGGTCAGCGAGGACGGTTGGTGTTCGTAGTCACGGACCAGGCGCCGGTGCAGTATGAGGACCCCACCCACACCATCAGGCGATGCCCGCCGAGGCTGTCCCGTCCCAACTGATCCGGTCCGAAGTTGCGGCTGTGACCTGGGGCGACCAGAACGGTTGAGACACCTGGGTGGTCGAAAATCTCAGTTGATCTGGACTCCGGCGACTGAATACTGGCTGTCGTCCCAGTTGATCTGGTCTGCTTCCGGAGTTTCGAGTTGGACTGCTTGCGAGAGGTGACCATGCACGATGACCAAGTGGACGTGACCACCGAGATCGTTGCGGCCTTGATCCAGGAACAGTTCCCTCAGTGGAGCGGCAAGGCGATCCGACTCCTGTCGTCGACCGGGACGGTCAACGCCATCTTCCGCATCGGAAACGACCTCTCAGCGCGTTTCCCACTGCGCCTGGCCGATGCTGCCGAGGCGCTGGCGGTTCTGGAACGGGAAGCCCGGGCCAGCGCGGAGCTGGCACAGGTGTCGCGGTTCCCCGCTCCGGAACCCGTCGCCTTGGGAAAGCCTGGAGCGGGTTACCCCATGCCGTGGTCGGTCCAGACGTGGCTGCCGGGAACGGTCGCCTTTGATGCCGACCCGAGTGGGTCGGACACCTTTGCCGAGGACCTTGCGGCCTTCATCGCAGCCCTCCGGGAGGCCGAGACGCGGGGGCGGCTCTTCAGCGGCGAGGGTCGTGGCGGCGTTCTCGCTCACCACGACGATTGGATGGCGAAGTGCTTCGAGGAGAGCAAGGGGCTGCTCGACGTGCCCCGGCTGCGCCAGGTCTGGAGCAACTTTCGGGTGTTGCCACGGACGGGTGCCGACGTGATGAGCCATGGTGACTTGATTCCGGGCAATGTACTGGTCGCGGGGGACCGGCTCAGCGGTGTACTCGACACCGGCGGCTTCGGTCCTGCCGACCCCGCGCTGGATCTGGTCAGTGCCTGGCACCTGTTGCAGCCCGGCCCGCGGGACGTTCTCCGGCGGACACTGGTCTGTGACGATCTGGAGTGGGAGCGCGGCAGGGCATGGGCGTTCCAACAGGCGATGGGTGTTGTCTGGTACTACGTCGAGAGCAATCCGACGATGAGCAAAATGGGGCGCCGGACACTCGACCGCGTTCTGGAGTCGATGGAATGATGTCGCCCCGATCCGGACCCGTCGACTGGCCCCCTGCGCCGATCAGAGCCGAGAGGCTCGTACTCCGTGAGCCCGAGGCGGTCGCCCGGCCGCTGCGGGGAAGGTCGATCTCGGCTACATGTTCCTGCCTCGGGCGTGGGGATTCGGATACGCCACCGAGGCGTGCGCGGCGGCACTCGACTGGTTCGAGAGCGTGCTTCCCGGCGAGCCGGTGGTGCTCCACACCCAGACCGCCAACGTCGGCTCGATGCGCCTCGCGGCGAAGCTGGGATTCACAGAGGTGGAGCGGTTCCATGCCTGGGACGCAGAGCAATGGCTCGGCATGCGCTCTCCCACCGTGCGCCCTCCCGTCACGTGCTCTGATTGAGCTCGTGCTCGCGGGGCAACTGGCCTGGTTGGCCCCGCTGATGCTCAGGAGCCAGAGGGTGCGTTGATCGACGTGGCGTTCTTGAAGTCGGTCAACGTGACCGTCGCTTCGATGTCGGGGTTGGACGCGAAGTGGATGTTCTGGCGTACGCGTACGACTCGGCCCTCGCTGTCGATCCAGGCATCTGCCTCGATCGTGGTGGCGGGTCGCAGGTTGTTCCCGACGGTCCTGTCCACCGATTCGATGTTTTTCGGGGTGAGGCGGGCCGATACGCGCATAGGGTCGGTGTCCTGGTGCACGGTGGCGCTGTGATCGAGCATGAGCCGCACGTACTGCGGGAGCCGGTCCATGGGTATACCCCCCTTTGCCGCCGACGTGGGGAACTCCTGCCATGGCCCGTGGGTTCCGGTCGCGCGTCTGTACACCTTCTGCTGGGTGATCACGACGTCTTCCGTGTACTGGTCGGTTGTGTCCGTCGTGCGTCCTGTGAGCGGCGCGTTGAGGTTGACCCGCCCTTCCATGAGCTGGAGTTGTCTGGTCCCTGACCGTGTGATGGCTCTGAGCGCGGCCGAGTATGGGACGTCGCCGGCTGCAGCCAGCCGATCGCGGACTACGTGCGGGCCGTTCTTCGGTGGTGCGGGCCGGCTCGAGGAGCATGCGGAGAGCATCAGCCCCAAGAGGACGATAGCCAGGGGTGCGGTCCGGTGATGAAACACAGGTGGGTCCTCCGGGTGCCGAGCCCGGGCAGGAAACGCCCGGGGCCGCAGGTGGATGGTGGACTCATCCTGTCCAACCTCGGATATCAGGCGGGGCTCAGGGGCAGGTGGTGTGATCAAGAGTGCGTCAGACAGTTACGCAATTGCTTTCCCTGCCCGCACAACCCTCCGGCCGATGTAGGCCACAGGCGAGTGCCCGGCCGGCGGTTGACCTGTGGTCGGGCGGGCCGGCAAACACGCTCCAACGGGGCCGCTATCAGCCTAAGTCGCAGAGGAGTGATGCGCCGGGGGTGCCCCCTGCGAGCACTGCGTGGCCCTCGTCTGCGTTCGGCCCGGCCAGTTGGACAGCCCGGCCAGTCGGCCACTTCCTGCGTGCCGGGCCCTCTGTGATCCAGCACTGGTGACTGGGATGATCATCCCGGCCGGTGTGAGCACGCTGGCATCGCGAATCTGGGGTGGACTCGAATGGATAAGTGGCGGGAGCTTTCCGCGCTGGTGGAGGAGCGGCTGAAGGTCTCGCCGTCCGGCGAGCGTGGTGTGTTCGCCGCCGGTGTCGCGGAACGCCTGATGAGTTGGCACGAGGCACTGCCCGAGGACGAGCAGGCGCCGTTCACCGTGAGCCTGCGCCCTCTGCTGAATTCCGTATGGGAGGGCGTCCTCGGCGACTCGACGGCCTTCGCGTCCGTCAAGCGCGGTGTCGGTGAGTACATGCTCAGCGAGTACTGCCACAACGACGGTCAGGACGGGCCGGATGACGCGGACGAGTCGGCTGCGGCGGCGGCGTTGTACGCCGCCCACGCCTACCTGTTCGGCTGCCAGGAATTCGCCCTGTGGACCAGCAGCCGGGCCGTTGAGGCGATCGACCAGCACCTTGAGTACCTGGTCGATCAGGAAGAAGGCGAACTCCCCGTTGACGCGGACGAGGCACTCGCCTCCGAGCTCCAGCGGCAACTACGGGATCTGGAGCTCATCGCACGCCACTCGAAGGATCTTCGCTACGCCGGCTCGGGACTGCCCATCGACACATCCGTCCGACTGCGCGTCGAACTTCGCGCTCCTCTCTCCAGCTGGGAGTGAACTCCGCGGCGGCCACGGGCCGGCAGGCCGCAGGACGGTTCGGGCAGGCCCTGGTGAAGATCAGTGCGTCGCTCGTAGCGGCATACGGCCCCTCGCTCGGCCGCTACCTCTTACCCGACGTCAGGTCGTGTCATCAGTGGCGAACGCACGTGCAATTCCAGGTTGGGGCCGGTCAGGGGCACGGTGCTCCAGGTCGCCGTCGCGGTCCCCGCCTCGGCATCGACGGCCAGCCGAACGCGGTGCGGGGTGGTGACGACGTAGAGATCGGCAACGAAAGTGCTGCCCTGCCAGGCACCGGCCGCGACGACGGGCCGGCCGAGCGGGGAGCTTTCCCGCCAGTCGCCGTGGCCGACTTCAACGTCGAGGAGCGACCCGAGCCGCACCCTCCATCCGCCGTCGGTGGGATCGATGATCACCGTTGTTCCGTCGGGCAGGGCCGAGTCCTCAGCGGAGGCGTCGAGTGTCGCGGTGGCCGAACGCCTCGGGTCGGCGGAACCCGCCACCGGCAGCAATGACAGCTGCCGCAGCCTCTCGGCGAGGGCCTCATCCTCCCGGGCACTTTCCGCCCGGCCCACGCCGGGCAGCAGGCACTCCCACAGGGCGTCGAGCACCTCCTGGGACTCCCCTTGGGCGGTCACGGCGACCACCAGATCGTGCGACGGGATCACCACACACTGCTGTCCGAAGGCGCCATGACCGTGGTACCCGTGACGCGACATCCAGAACTGGTAGCCGTAGCCGCAGGAGAAGTCGGCGTCGTAAGCCCCGTCCTTGAACTTCACACAGTCGATGTGCCGCCCGGTCGCGAGCTCCACCCACTCGCGCGGAACGAGTTGCCGGTCCCCGAAGCGGCCGCCGCGCAGCAGCAGTTCACCGAAGACGGCAATGGCCTCGGTCGTGAGGTGCAGCCCGTGGAACCCGAAGGCGGCACCGCTCTTCACCCGGTCCCAATCGGCGTGGTCGACGCCCATCGGCTTGAAGAGGCGCTCGTCGAGGAACTCCGGGAGACCGAGACCCGTGACCCGTTCCACCATCCGGGCCAGGATGAAGGTGGTCGAGTTGTCGTAGGTGTGCAGCGTTCCCTCGGCCGTGGCGAACGGCAGCTTCAGGAAGCCCTGCACCAGGTCGTCGGGTTCCAGTTGCCAGGCCTCGTCGAGGCTGTCCGTGGGGTGCCCGGCGGTCATGGACAGCAGGTGGTGAACGGTGATGCGGCTTCCCTGCTCCGAGATGTCGGCCGGGACGTGGTCGGGCAACACCTGCACCACCCGATCGTCCAGCGAGAGGAGCCCGTCGGCGACCGCGAGCCCCACGGCGATCGACGTGAACGACTTGGTCAGCGAGTAGAGCAGATGGGGACGTTCGGCCGAGTACGGCGCCCACCAGCCTTCGGCGACGACGTGACCATGGTGCACGACCATGATGGAGTGGCACTCCACCGATCGCGCTTCGAGCCGGTCCAGCAGCGTTGAGATCGAACGGGACGAGATTCCCGAGGCAGCCGGTGCCGAGCGTGGAAGCAGGGCGCGGTGAGTGGGCAATGTGACTCCCTGACAGGTGCACGCGGAGCTGGGTTCGACCTTTGGGCTGAAGGTGGATCGATGACAGCGATGGCATGGAGCACGGGCTGCCGGCCTGGGCATGTTATGGCCGGGCCGAGTCACGGTTCCACGAGGTTTCTTCCTGGGCGGATGGCGGTGTTCGACAACGCTGCGGGCTCATGCCTCACCGGCCCACAGCGCACCGACCCAGCTGGGTCACCCGGTCAACGCACCAGTCGGCGGCGCTTTCTTGCCAGTGAACTCAGCGGTGCGAGGCAAACGTGCTGGGGGTGGCCGGGGTGGGATGAGTAACGGCTCTACGGGGTGGATCGCCCGTCTGCCTATGCTCAGGCCCATGGCACTGGAATGGGAACAGATCATCGTCGACTCCGCCGACCCCGTCGCTCTCGGGCGCTGGTGGGCCGGTGCTCTCGGCTGGGTCGTGGTCGACGAATCCGAGGAGATCATCGAGATCCGGCCTGAGCCGGACCGGATGCCGGGCCTGCTCTTCGTGCCGGTTCCCGAGGGCAAGGTGTCGAAGAACAGGCTCCACCCCGACTTCCGCCCCGACGACCAGGCGACCGAGGTCGCCCGGCTGCTCTCCCTGGGCGCCCGGCGCGTCGACACCGTGCAGGACGGGCAGCACTGGGTGACCCTCCTCGACCCTGAGGGCAACGAGTTCTGCGTCCTGAGTGAGCGCAAGAGCTGAGCGGGGGCCGGGCAGTTGTCCGGGCCTCGACGTTCACCCCGTTGACACGCAAGTCGGTTCGTCCGGGTCAGGTAAGCCTGGCCGACTGCTCGTTGCGAATCGGTATGACTCGACACGCGGCCAATGCGGCGCTGGACTCTCTTCATGATCTCCCCGTGATCTGTCTGCGATCTCGGGGTCCGATCGGCCGGGGCGGCACGTTTTTCGGCCCAGTGGGCTGATGATCAGCATCCACTCGGGGAATGGTGACCCATTCCCGTCCGGTTCCGGAGCCGGAGGCTTCTCCCAGGGCGATTTGTCGGTGAAGTCGGGGTCGTCGATGCCGGCTCCGGTCACCTTCACGGTCGAGGCGGGCCACCGGGCGTCCATACCTCGTGTTCGTGAGAGATTGTGAGATATGAGAGCGTGAGGCGGATGAGCGAGACGACGCAGCAGACCCTCCAATACCGCTTTGACGGGCCAGAAGACGCTCCTGTCCTGGTGATCGGCCCCTCGCTCGGTACCACATGGCATATGTGGGACCGCCAGATATCCGAGCTCAGCCAGCACTGGAGAGTCTTCCGCTTCGACCTCCCGGGCCACGGCGGCGCGCCAGCCCACCCGGCCACCGCCGTGAGTGAGCTCGCCGACCGGCTCCTCGCCACGCTCGACAGCCTCGGCGTCCAGCGCTTCGGGTACGTGGGGTGCTCCATCAGCGGGGCGATCGGCGCCGACCTCGCGCTGCGGCACCCGCAGCGGGTCGCCTCGCTCGCGCTGGTGGCCTCCTCGGCCCGGTTCGGCAGCGCCGACGAGTTCCGCCAGCGCGGGGTGATCGTGCGTACGAACGGTCTGGAGCCGATGGCGCGCACCGCGCCGGAGCGGTGGTTCACCCCGGGGTTCGCCGCCGCCCAGCCCGCCATCGTCGAGTGGGCCGTCCAGATGGTCCGCACCACCGACCCGGGCTGTTACATCGCCGCCTGCGAAGCCCTCGCCGCGTTCGACGTCCGTACGGAACTGGGCCGCGTCGGCGTCCCCACGCTCGTCCTGGTCGGTGCCGAGGACCAGGTCACCGGCCCCGGTGACGCCCGCACCCTGGTCGCCGGCATACCCGACGCACGGCTCGCGCTGGTGCCGGGCGCCTCCCACCTGGCCCCGGTCGAGCAGCCCGGTGCCGTCACCGATCTCCTGCTCACCCACTTCTCCGCGGCCTGGCAGGACACCCAGGCGGCCATCCCGGCGCTCTCCTCCACCCCGCTGCTCTCCACCCCCGTGCTGCCCGTCGCGGAGATCACCGCGGCCACCGCGCGGCCGGCGGAGGCGTCCGAGGTGCGTGCCGATCCGCATTCGCAGGGCATGAGGATCCGCCGGGAGGTGCTCGGGGACGCCCACGTGGACGGTGTGATGGCCGCGTCCGACGACTTCACGGACGACTTCCAGCAGCTCGTCACCCGCTACGCCTGGGGCGAGGTATGGGGCCGGGAGGGGCTGGACCGGCGCCTGCGCAGCAGTGTCACGCTCACCGCGCTGGTCACCTCCGGACATCTGGAGGGGCTCGCCGCACACGTCAGGGCGGCCCTGCGCAACGGGCTCACCCCGGCCGAGATCCGGGAGGTCCTGCTCCAGACGGCCGTGTACTGCGGGATTCCGGCCGCCGGTGCGGCTTTCACGATCGCGCAGTCGGTGATTCAGGCGGAAACGACACCGCCCGCGTAGCAGGATGGAACACATGAACGCTGTGAACCCCGAGCCGTTCGCGCTCACGCTGACCAAGAAGGTCCATTCCTGCATCCGCCTGGAGAAGGCCGGGCGCACGCTCGTCATCGATCCGGGCGGCTTCGCGGAGCAGGACGCCACGGTCGGTGCCGAAGCGATCCTGGTGACGCACGAGCATCCCGACCACTTCAACGAGGAGCGGCTGCGGGCCGGACTCGAGGCCAATCCGGCCGCCGAGGTCTGGACCCTGCGAAGCGTGGCGGACCAGGTCGGCGCGGCCTTCCCGGGGCGTGTCCACACGGTCGGCCACGGCGACACCTTCACCGCCGCCGGTTTCGACGTCCAGGTGCACGGCGAGCTTCACGCGGTGATCCATCCGGACATTCCCCGGATCACCAACATCGGCTTCCTGGTGGACGAATCGCTGTTCCACCCCGGTGACGCGTTCACGGTGCCCGACCGGCCGGTCGATACCCTGATGCTTCCGGTGATGGCCCCCTGGAACAAGATCTCCGAGGTCATCGACTACGTCCGCGAGGTCGCGCCGCGCCGCGCCATCGACATCCACGACGCGCTGCTCACCGATCTCGCCCGCCCGATCTACGACGCCCAGATCGGCGGCCTCGGCGGCACCGACCACGGGCGGCTTGCTCCGGGGGACTCGACGAGCCTGTGAGGGACGGCGCTCCGGCGGCTGTCAGTGGGAGCCGCTAGGTTTACGTACATGCGCATCGCCACCTGGAACGTCAACTCGATCACCGCCCGTCTGCCCCGGCTGCTCGCCTGGCTGGAGAGCTCCGGCACGGACGTGCTGTGCATCCAGGAGACCAAGTGCACCGCCGAGCAGTTCCCCACCGAGGCGCTCCGCGAGCTCGGCTACGAGTCCGCGGTCCACGCCACCGGCCGGTGGAACGGGGTGGCGATCGTCTCCCGGGCCGGTCTGTCCGACGTCGTGACGGGGCTGCCGGACGGCCCCGCGTACGAGACCGTGCAGGAGCCCCGTGCGATGAGCGCGACGTGCGGCCCGGTCCGGGTGTGGTCGGTGTACGTGCCCAACGGCCGCGAGGTCGAGCACGAGCACTACGCGTACAAGCTGCGCTGGTTCGAGGCGCTGCGGAAGGCCGTGGCGGCCGACGCCGCGGGGTCGCTGCCGTTCGCCGTCCTCGGAGACTTCAACGTGGCACCGACCGATGAGGACGTCTGGGACCCGGCGCTCTTCGAGGGCGCCACACACGTCACCCCCGCCGAGCGGGCCGCCCTGGCCGCCCTGCGCGAGGAGGGCCTCTCCGACGTCATGCCGCGCCCCCTGAAGTACGACCGCCCGTACACCTTCTGGGACTACCGCCAGCTGCGCTTCCCGAAGAACAAGGGCATGCGGATCGACCTCGTCTACGGCAACGCCCCGTTCACCGCGGCCGTCGAGGACAGCTATGTGGACCGCGAGGAGCGCAAGGGCAAGGGCGCCTCCGACCACGCCCCCGTGGTCGTCGATCTCGACCTCTGAGCCCTCCCCGCGACGCGCCCGCGGTCCCGAGCGCGAGCAGCATCAGCAGCGCGCTCACCCACAGCGGCGACCGGAAACCGAGGCCCGCGCCGATGGCGAGCCCGCCGAGCCAGGGTCCGAGCGCCCCGCCCACATTGAAGGCCGAGGTGGCGAAGGACCCCGCCAGGGTCGGCGCGTCCTCCGCCAGGCGGAACACGTGCGAGATCAGTGCCGTGCCGGTGCCGAACGCCAGCATTCCCAGGACGAGGACGAGCGCGATCACCGCCACACGGCTGTCGGCCGCCGCAGCGAACAGGGCCCAGCCGGCGGTGAGCGCGACCAGACCGGCCGAGGTCAGCGCGACCGGCCGGGAGTCGATGACCCGGCCGCAGACGGTGACCCCGACGAACGAGCCGACGCCGAACAGGGCGAGCAGGACCGGCACCCACGCGGGCCCGAACCGGGTGACGTGGACGGCGATCGGTTCGAGGTAGGAGAACGCGCAGAAGGTCGCGCCCTGGACGAGCGCGCTCGTCAGCAGCGTCAGCCGCAGCCGGCGCCCCGCCAGGCTTCGCAGCTCGGCGCGTGCGCTCGGCAGGGCGGCCGGGGGCCGTCCCGCCGGAATCGTCGCCGCGATCACGGCGATCGCCGGCAGCGAGACCAGTGCGACGGCCCAGAACGCCGCCCGCCACCCCCACTGCCCGCCCAGCCACGCCCCGGCGGGCACCCCCGCCACGCACGCGACGGTGACACCCCCGACCACCACGGAGGTGGCGCGGGCCCGGGCCCCGGGCCCGGCCAGGGCGACGGCGGTCACCAGGGCGACCGCCCAGAAGCCCGCGTTCGCCAGCGCGGCGACGACCCGGGTCGCGAGCAGCAGCCCGTAGCTGGAGGTGGCCGCGCCGACGGCGTGGACGGCGGCGAAGACGCAGAGGAAGAACAACAGGGCGCGCCGGCGCTGCCAGTTGCGCCCCAGGAGCGCCATGAGCGGCGCCCCGATGACCATCCCGACGGCGAACGCCGAGGTCAGCAGAGCCGCGGCGGGGATGGAGACGCGCAGATCGTCGGAGATGCCCGAAAGCAGACCGGACAGCATGAATTCGGAAGTGCCCTGGGCGAAGACGGCAAGCCCGAGCGCGTAGACGGAAAACGGCATGAAGGAACCCCATGGACGGCTGATGGACAGAACCGGTCAGGGATGCGGGCCGCACCCGCTCGTACGCACGAGCGGCAACGCGGCGGAACGGTCATCGCGATCGTGACCGTGACACGGCACATCGGCGGAACCGTGACAGGAAGGGGAGTCCTCACCCGTGTGCATGCGCCGAGGCGCAGCCCGCACCGCATGGGTCCGGGGCGGCAGCCGTACGTGACCGGGGCGGACGGGGTCCGGCCGGTCCGGAGGCCACCGGGGGACCGGTGGCTAGCTTCTGTCCGACTCGGGGCTGCACATGAGCGTGAACGTATCAGTACCCGGCGGTACGCCACCACACCGTTTCGCGGGCCGTTCCCGGGGGACCGGGAGTGTCCGGGTGAACACGGGAGGTACGTCTGGTGTTCAGCAGTCGAACGACAGACCGCGCGCCCTGTGGTGCGGATCCGGGCCGGGATGCGACCCTGAGTGGTATGAACATCCCTTTCTTGGACAACTGGCGTAAGCGTCATGACGGAACGCGGGAGGCGGGGCTCGCTGCCGCCGTCGACGCCGATCCGGAAGGCGTGGCCCAGCTCCTCGCCGAATGTGACCTGCTCCGTGTCCGGGCCGGGGAACGCGGGCTCGAACTCGACGACAGCCCGGCCTCGTTGGCCGCGCTCGACCAGCTGCCGCCGCGCTGGCGCGACGACCCGGAGGAGCTGCCCTGGCTGGGCAACGACGCGGGGCTCTACCTCGGCACGGTCCTGGTGCGCAACGTGCCCGGTGCGCTCTGGCACATCTGGCCGAGCGGCCAGCCCGTGGTGCGGCTCGCCTCCGGCCGTGAGATCGATGTGGTCGAGGCCGGTCTGGACTGGGCGATGTCGGGCAGCCCGGAGCTGTCCCAGGTGTACTCGGAGTCGGCCGAGGGATGAGTCCGCCGTCCCGATCGGGACGGCCCGCGCCCCGCTGAGCGATGCGGCGCGATAAAACGCCTTATGCCCCATTTACGCGTGTCGGGTGTGAAGTCCCTTGCCGGGATGGATAGTTTGCGCTGACCTCGACAAAGCGATAAGTGGGTAGGGCAGTGTATGGCCGTCGATCCGTTGATCGAGCTGCGTGACGTCAATAAGTTCTACGGAGAGTTGCACGTACTGCAGGACATCAATCTCACCGTCGGCCGCGGGGAGGTGGTGGTGGTCATCGGCCCCTCCGGCTCCGGAAAGTCGACGCTCTGCCGGACCATCAACCGGCTGGAGACGATCGAGTCGGGCCACATCACCCTGGACGGCAGACCCCTTCCCGAGGAGGGCAAGGGACTGGCGCAGCTGAGGGCCGAAGTCGGCATGGTCTTCCAGTCGTTCAACCTGTTCGCGCACAAGACCGTCCTGGCGAACGTCTCGCTCGCCCAGCTCAAGGTGCGCAGGCGGAAGAAGGACGAGGCCGACCGACGCTCCCGCGAGCTGCTGGAACGGGTGGGACTCGCCTCGCAGGCCGACAAGTTCCCGGCCCAGCTCTCCGGCGGTCAGCAGCAGCGCGTGGCCATCGCCCGCGCCCTCGCGATGGACCCCAAGGCGCTCCTCTTCGACGAGCCCACCTCCGCGCTCGACCCGGAGATGATCAACGAGGTGCTGGAAGTGATGCAGCAGCTCGCCCAGGAGGGCATGACCATGGTCGTCGTCACGCACGAGATGGGGTTCGCCCGGTCCGCCGCGAACCGGGTCGTCTTCATGGCCGACGGCCGCATCGTCGAGGACCGCGTCCCGGAGGACTTCTTCACCGCGCCGGAGAGCGACCGCGCCAAGGACTTCCTGTCCAAGATCCTCAAGCACTGACGGGGGGCCCTGTGTTGCGTACGAGAAAAGTGCTGGCCGCCTGTGCCGGGCTCCTGCTGGCCCTCCTCGCCGCCGGCTGCGGCAAGGACGGCAGTCCGCCCGCGAAGGGGCCGAAAGCCGGTGCACTGCCGGTCTACAAGGTCGACACCGGATTCCGGCTGCCGGACTCCAGGACCTGGAGGCAGGCCAAGAAGCGCGGCTACCTGCGGGTGGGCGCCAAGGAGGACCAGCCCTATCTGGGCGAGAAGGACCCGGCCACCGGGGTCTACTCCGGCTTCGACATCGAGATCGCCCGGATGATGTCGGCCTCGCTGGGCTTCGATCCGAAGACGATCCGGTTCAGGACGATCGCCTCGGCCAACCGCGAGACGGCGCTGCAGAACGGACAGATCGACTACTACGTCGGCACCTACACGATCAATGACATGCGCAAGAAGCTCGTCGGTTTCGCCGGCCCCTACTACATGGCCGGGCAGGGGCTGCTGGTCCGCACGGACGAGAACGACATCCACGGCCCGCAGGACCTGGCGGGCAAGACGGTCTGCTCGGCGGCGGGTTCGACCCCCTACCAGCGCATCGCCGCCGACTACCCGAAGGCGCATCTGGTCTCCTACGACACGTACTCGATCTGTGTCGACAACCTGCTGACCTTCCAGGTCGACGTCGTCACGACCGACGACGCGATCCTGCTGGGCTTCGCCGCCAAGGCGCCCGACGAGATGAAGGTCGTCGGCAAGCCCTTCTCCGAGGAGCCGTACGGCATCGGCGTGCCGCGCGGCGACAACGCCCTGCGGTCGGCGCTGAACGACGCGCTGGAGACCAACGAGAAGAACGGCAACTGGAAGAAGGCATTCGAGGCCACGCTCGGCCTCTCCGGGGCCCCCGCGCCGAAGCCGCCGCCCATCGACCGCTACCCGGCGACCTGAGAGGACGACCAGAACCATGGACGTACTCACCGACAACTTCTCGCTCTACGGCAAGGGCTTCCTCGGCACCGTCGAACTGACCGTCTACGCCTCGGTCCTGGCCCTGGTCCTCGGTTTCCTGATGGCCTCCTTCCGGGTCGCGCCGGTCGGCTCGTTCCGGGTGATCGGCACCGTCTGGGTCACGGTGCTGCGCAACACCCCGCTGACCCTGCTCTTCTTCGCCGTCCTGCTCGGCCTGCCGCGCTTCGGCCTGGTGCTGCCGTTCAAGGTCTTCGCGGTCATCGCACTCGGCTGCTACACCTCCGCGTTCATCTGCGAGGTGCTGCGCTCCGGGATCAACACCGTGCCCACAGGTCAGGGCGAGGCCGCCCGCAGCCTCGGAATGACGTTCGGCCAGACACTCGGCACCGTGGTGCTGCCGCAGGCGTTCCGCTCGGTGATCCCACCGGTCGGCTCGACACTCATCGCGCTGGCCAAGAACTCGGCGATCGCCGGGGCGTTCAGCGTCACCGAACTGCTCGGCACCTACAAGACCCTCAACGAGCTGGGGTTCAGCATCATCTGGACCTTCGTCTGGATCGCCGTCGGGTACCTGATCATCACTCTGACCATCAGTGCGATCTTCAACGTGCTGGAGAAGCGCTGGGGAGTCGCCCGATGACCACCCACTCCGCGCCCTCCGCCAGCGCGCTCTACGACATCCCGGGGCCGGTGGCCCGCAGACGGCATCTCGTCTACGGGATCGTCTCGACGGTCCTGATCCTCGCCCTGGTCGGCTGGGTCATCTACCTGCTCTTCGACACCGACCAGTTCACCAGCGCCAAATGGTCGCCCTTCGAGTACAAGGGCATCCAGGAACTGCTGCTGCGCGGGCTCGGTAACACCCTCAAGGCGTTCGCGTACGCCGCTGTCCTGTCGCTGGCGCTCGGGGCCGTCCTGGCCGTCGGGCGGCTCTCCGACCACCGGCCGGTGCGCTGGATCGCCACGGTGCTCGTCGAGTTCTTCCGCGCCATGCCGGTGCTGGTGATGATCTTCTTCATCTTCGTCGCGCTGAAGGTCCAGCCGCTCCCCGCACTGGTCGCCGGGCTGACGCTCTACAACGGCTCGGTGCTCGCCGAGGTGTTCCGTTCCGGCATCAACTCGGTCGAACGCGGCCAGCACGAGGCGGCGTTCGCCCTGGGCATGCGCAAGACACAGGTCACGACCTTCGTCCTGGCACCGCAGGCGATCCGCGCGATGCTGCCCACCATCATCAGCCAACTGGTGGTGGCGCTGAAGGACACCTCGCTCGGCTATCTGATCACGTACGAGGAATTCCTCCATGCCGGGAAGCTCATCGCCTCCAACCTCGACTACGATCTTCCCTTCATCCCTGTGGTGATGGTGATCTCACCGATCTACATCGGGATGTGCATGCTGCTCTCCTGGTTCGCGACCTGGATGGCGAAGCGGCAGCGGCGCAATCCGAGGACGGAGGCGGTGGGCGTCGCACCCGCCGAACCAGGAACGCTCCAGCCGGGAGCGCAGTAGCCGGGCACTGCCGTGAGGCGGTACCCGGGAGCGGTGCCCGCCCGGTAGCAGCCGGTGATCACTTCTCGTGCAACGGCACGGACCCGACAACGGTCCGCGCCGACGAGGGGAAGGTCAGCTGTGAGCCGGCCGGGCTGTGCTCGGTGCGCAACGGGCCGACGGTGTCGGCCATCAGGGCGCGTCGGTGACCGGCCGGGACGCCGTGGGATTCGGAGAGCCACTCCGGACCCACGGGGAACGGCCGGCCCGGCGTCCGCCCGGACACCGCCCCGCGCCCCTGAACCGCCCGCGCACACCGCTCAGGAACGGCGCCCCCGCGTCCGGTATTCTCCACGCTCGACCCCCTGACCACCCCTCGCACGGCACGCCGCTGTCCGGCACCGGCCGAGGAGGCGGCGGCGGACCCTCGGAGAGTGGGAGACATCGGTGCGCCGAGCATCCGGCAACACCCAGAACCGGACGCCCCGGGCCCGCCGGTGACGGCCGCGGACGCGGCCACCGGCACGGTCGCCGCGCAGGAAGGCGGACAGCGGGGTTCCGGATCGGTGCTGCGCAGCGGCGCCGTCATGGCCGCCGGGTCCGTCGTCTCGCGGGCGACGGGATTCATACGCTCGGCGGTCGTCGTCGCCGCACTCGGCACCGGACTGCGGGCGGATGGCTACACGGTCGCCAACACCGTCCCCAACATCCTCTACATGCTGCTGATCGGCGGCGCCCTCAACGCCGTCTTCGTACCCGAACTGGTCCGGGCCGCCAGGGAACACGCCGACGGCGGAGCCGCCTACACCGACCGGCTCCTCACGCTCTGCACGGCCGGTCTGCTCGCCCTCACCGCGCTCGCCGTCATCGGTGCCCCGCTCATCATCTCCGTGTACGCCCCCACCTACGACGGGGACCAGGCAGAACTCACCATCGCCCTGGCCCGCTACTGCCTGCCCCAGATCCTCTTCTACGGGCTCTTCACCCTCCTGGGGCAGGTGCTCAACGCCCGGAACAGATTCGGGGCGATGATGTGGACCCCGGTCCTCAACAACGTCGTGATCATCGCGGTGTTCGGGCTCTACCTCGGGACCGCGGCCGCCTCGGACGGCAGTCTGACCTCCGCGCAGGCACAGTGGCTCGGCTGGGGGACCACGGCCGGGATCGTCGTGCAGACCCTGGCGCTCGTACCCGCCCTGCGTGCCGCGAGGTTCCGCTGGCGGCCGAGGTTCGACTGGCGTGGCAGCGGACTCACCCGCCCGCTGCGCGCGGCCGGCTGGCTCGTGATGCTCGTCCTGACCAACCAGGCCGCGTACTGGGTGGTGACCCGGCTCTCCACCGCGACCGGCCAGCACGCCGTCGACCAGCATGTGGCGGGCGGCGCCGGCTATACCGCGTACAGCTACGCCTACCAGTTGTGGGTGGTGCCGCAGGGCATCGTGACCGTCAGCCTCGTGACCGCGCTGATGCCGCGGATGAGCAGGGCGGCCGCCGAGGGTGATCTGCCGGGGGTGCGGCGGGACGTCTCCTACGCGTTGCGGACCTCGGCCGCCGTGGTGATCCCGGCCGCCGCCGCCCTGCTCGCGCTCGCACCGTGGGTGATGGGGTCGGTGTTCGGGTACGGACGCACCGGACCGGCGGACATCACCGTGATGGCGGGCATGATGGCGGCCTTCGCGCCGGGGCTCATCGCGTTCTCCGGGCAGTACGTGCTCTCCCGCGGGTTCTACGCGATGAGCGACACCCGTACGCCGTTCCTCCTGAACCTGATCATCGCCGCGCTCCAGGCGGGCCTCGCGGTCGTCGCCTATCTGCTGCTGCCTGCGCGATGGGCGGTCACGGGCATGGCAGGGGCCTACTCCGTGGCGCTGTTCGCGGGCTTCGCCGCCACCGCGTACGTACTGCACCGGAAGGTCTCCGTGCCAGGTGCCCAGCGGCCCTCCCTGGTGCGCTCGCCCGGAGTGCGGGCGCACGCCCGGCTGGTGGCCGCGTGTGTGCCCGCGGGGCTCCTGGCGTACGCGGCGGCCCGTGCCGTCGACGTCGAGGGGTCAGGCGTCGGGGACCTCGGCGCGGCGGGCGCGGGGGCCGCGGTCCTCCTCCTCGTGGTGGCGCTGCTGGCCCGTCCGCTGCGGCTGACCGAGGTCAGCACCGCGCTGGCGGCCGTCCGGAGCGGGCTGCGACGGAACTGACGGCCGCGCCGCCGGATCCACCGGCGGTCGGCCGGCGCTTGCAGGGGGCTGGAAACGGCGGGGTGGACTCCGGTACGTCCGCGGCCGCTGCGGCCGAGGCGATTGCCGCCGGAGGCGGTGCTGTTCCGTCCGGCCGGGGCTCCGTCAGCCGGCCAGTGGCTGTCCGGTCTTCGCCGCACCGCCGTGCGGGCTCGGGTCGTTCCGGCGGGCGGTCCTGAACAGGCCGGTCAGGAGGGCGCCGAGGAGGGCGGGGACGACGAAGGCGTAGAACCCGGCCTTGGGGGAGGTGATCAGGACGGTGGCGGCGGCGAGGTAGCTGGGGCCGACGATCGCGCCGAGACGTCCGACGCCGAGACTGAAACCGAGGCCGGTGCCGCGCAGATGGGCGGGGTAGTAGCGGGCCACGAAGATGTTGACGAGGTTCTGGGTGCCGAGCGCGCCCAGGCCCGCCACGGCCGAGGCCACCAGGAGCACCGGCCGGGGCTGGGGTGTGCTCAGGACGACCATGGCCACAGCGGCGAGGACGAAGCTGGTCACGGTGGCGGCCTTGATGAACCCCCGGTCGGCGATCATGCTCGCCACCACGGTGCCGACGATCGCCCCGATGTTGAAGGTGATGGAGAACTCGAGCGACGAGCTGAGGTCGTAGCCGGCGTCGACCATCAGGGTCGGCAGCCAACTGCCCGCTCCGTAGACGAGTACCAGGCCGGTGAAGGTCGCCGCCCAGAACAGCAGGGTCGCCCGCCGGTACTGCGGTGTCATCAGCCGCGCGAGCCGGTTGCCCGGGAGCGTGTTCTCGTCCCGGTGACCGGTCTCGGCCGGATGCTCCTGGACGCCCGCCGGAACCAGGCTCCACACGACGGGGATCAGGATCAGCGGCAGGACACCGAAGAGGAACAGGGTGTGGAAGTCCAGCGCCGGGAGCATGGCCCGGCCCAGAACGCCGGTGATCAGCCCGCCGATGGCGACGCCGGTCAGCGCGGTGCCGACCTGGAGCGAACGGCGGGCGGGCGGGACGGATTCGCTGACGTAGGCGGTGACCAGGGGGATGAGCGCGCCCAGACCGATGCCGGTCGCGAAGCGGGTCGCGGCGAAGAACTCGAGGTTGCCGGCCACCGCGCTGAGCAGCATCCACAGGCACAACCAGGCCAGTGCGGCGATCATCGGCGTACGTCGTCCGTAGAGGTCGCCCGCCCAGCCGGCTGCGATCGACCCCAGGGGCATGCCGAGTGCGGTGAGACTGCCGAGGAAGCCCAGGGTCGACCTCGTGACCTCCCAGTCGGGCTGGGCCAGCAGCGACGGGCCGACCGCGCCGAGGACGAACAGGTCGTATCCCTCGATGGTCAGGATGACGAGCCCGAGGATCACCGCGAAGCGCGGATGCGATCGGGACGCGGGCATGCCGGGTGTGGTGCTCATGGGCGAACTCCTCAGGGGTGGGCCGGGTGTCCGTGGGGCGGAGCAGGGCCGGGTGAGGCCGGTCGCCGGAAGCGGCCGGCTCGCGGTGCGTGAGGGGCCGGGCGCAGGAAGAGGCGCTCAGAGGTTCGCCGCGGGCATGGCGCGTGGGCGCCCTGTGCAGGCGTGAGCCGGTTACTGGAGCTGAGCTGAGCTGAGCGCTGTCGAGGTCCGGGGCACCCGGCGCACGTCGCCGCGGGGGCGGTGCGGTGCTGGTGCCGATGCCGTCGAAGAAGCGTCGCTGGGCGTCTCGATGACATACGCGGTGCCGACAGGCGCACGGGCGGATCGGGTGCCGCGCCGCCGTCCGGTCGCCCGGCGGTGCCTGCCGTGGTGGATTGGCTGTGATGTTGGGGGGACACGAGGCCGGCTGTCAATCCCCGCGACAGGGAAAAGGCCGGGCCCGGTCCTCGTACGGGACCGGGCCCGGCCCGTGCTGTGTGGTGGAGCCGGCTGCTCAGCGCGGCGGAGTGGGCTCTTCCGCCTGCAGACTGGTGTTGTGCTCGTGGATCAGCCGCAGGGCTTCGTCCCGGTCGCGCCGGTCGAGTGCGTCGACGAGGTCACGGTGGAGTTCGTGCCGGTGGCTGATGTACTCATCCAGCGGCTCCTCGCTCGTCGGCAGCACCGACAGGGTGTGCGACTCGATGAGATCCAGCAGGTTGGAGTAGAGCGAGCTCAGCAGTGCGTTCGGGCTGATGGCCGCGATGGCTGCGTGCAGGCGCCAGTTGGCGTGCACGAACGCGACGGGATCCGCGGCGTCCACGGCCCCCTCCATGGCGGTGATGTGCTCCTTCAGGCCGGAGATGTCCGCGGGCGAGGCGTGCCAGAGGGCGTCCTCGATCAGCAGGGGATCGAGCGCGTCACGGATCCGTACGGCGTTGGCCACATCGCTCTGCTGGGCATCCAGCGCCAGCACGGAGTTGCCGAGCCGGACCATCGGTGACTGCTCCGCGCTGAACAGTCCGCCGCCGGGTCCCGGCTTGACGGTGACCAGGCCGCGGGACTGCAGCAGGCGCAGTGCTTCGTTGAACGTGCCGACCGATACGCCGCAGTGCGTGCGCAGCTCTTCCTTGGTGCCCAGCCGTGAGCCCGGTTCGGCTGCCGCGACGAGTCCGGCGACCTTCTCCGCCGCGATTTCCGCCCGCCCCGACGACGGCGCACGGGAGGCTCCGACGGCCTGGCGGGGCGATGCAGGCCCGTCGGACGCGGCTCCCGAACGAGGGCTGGGGCGCTGGTCGGAGCCGGTCCGGACCGCCGCCCGCCGCTCGGTGTGCGCTGCGCTGCCGGGTGTGGTGGTCAAAGCTTCTCCAGGGAATCGACATATTCATCATGAAGGTTATCGGTCTAGCTCTTGACGTCGCGGGTGACATCGACGCAACATCGAGGTAATCATCATGCTGAATAGCCGGTGGGTGAGCAAGGGGTCCGTTGTCGCTGGCGGCCCTCCCTGCTCATCGGGCCGGTTGCTCGACGGCCTTCGTCCCACACGCCGACCACGGCGGTCGCGAAGGCCCTCGTCTCTTTCCTGTCAGGAGTGTCTCCATGCGTATCGCCAATATCTCCGGCCGTCTGGTCCTGATCGCCGACCGTCGCGCGATCGACGTCGAGCAGGCCAGTGGAGGCGCCTTCCCGGCCGATCCGCAGGCAGTCTACGAACGCTGGGCCGAGTTCCGGGCCTGGGCCGAGGCCGCCACCCTCCCTGCCGGGAAGCCCTTCGAGGTGTCCGATCTGGGATCCCCGGTGCCCGCCCCCCGCCAGACACTGGCCATCGGTCTCAACTACCGGGAGCACGCCGCTGAGTCCGGATTCGTCGCCCCCGAGGGCCTGCCGCCGGTGTTCACGAAGTACGTCACCAGCATCAGCGGGCCCGTCACCGAGGTGACGCTGCCGCCGAATGGTCATACGGACTGGGAGGTCGAGCTGGTCGCCGTCATCGGTACCCGTGCGGAGAAGGTGTCCGAGGCCGATGCGTGGAGCCACGTCGCAGGGCTCGCGGCGGGGCAGGACATCTCCGAGCGGGTGGTGCAACTGGCGGGCCCGGCGCCGCAGTTCAGTCTGGGCAAGTCCTTTCCGGGATTCGCCCCGATCGGGCCGTGGCTCGTCACACCCGACGAGTTCGCGAACCCGGACGACCTGGAACTGAGCTGCTCGATCAACGGCGAAGAGGTGCAGAAGGGTCGCACCCGCGACCTGATCTTCTCGGTGCCCGCTCTGATCGCCGGACTCTCCGCCGTGCTCCCGCTGCTGCCCGGCGATGTCATCTTCACGGGAACTCCGGCCGGCGTGGGCCTGGGCCGCGACCCGCAGCGCTGGCTCGCCCCGGGCGACGAGCTCGTCTCCACGATCGAGGGCATCGGCGAGCTGCGTCAGACCTTCGTGGCCTGACCGCCCGACGGACAAGGGAGTCCCTCTCATGGCACTGCACCGTCTGACCTCCATCACGATGGGGGTCCCCAACGTGGCCGAGACGGCCGCCTACTACTCGGATTTCGGGCTCGTCCCCGACGGTGACGGCTGGTTCACCACCCGTGACGCCGGCCGCCAGCTCCACATCGTCTTCGCACCCGGCCGCCGGCTGGTCGAGGTCCGCGTCGGCGCCGACACCCCGGACGACCTCGCAGCCGCGGCCTCCCGGCTGCACCGGCTCGGAGTGGACAGCCACACCGACGGCACCGCGCTGACCGCGTACGACCGGTCCACCGGGGTGCGTGCCGTGCTGGAGGTCGCGCCCCGGCTCGTGCAGGAAACGGTCCCGGCCACCGCCTACAACGGTCCGGGCCGTACCGAACGCGCCGGCTTCCGGGCGCCGGGCATCCTGCGCACCGACCGGGTGCGGCCACGCAAACTCGGCCACGCCGTCGTCGGCAGCACCGACCTCGAATCCACCACCGCCTTCTTCCGCGACGGGCTCGGCTTCAAGGCGTCCGACTACATCAAGGGCCACGGCGCGTTCCTGCGCTGTTCGACGGACCACCACAACATCCTGGTGCTCGCGGCTCCGGTCACCTTCCTGCACCACTCCTCGTGGCAGGTCGACGACATCGACGAGGTCGGCCGCGGAGCCACGGCCATGCTGGAGGACCACCCCGAGCGCCATATCTGGGGCCTGGGCCGCCACCACGCGGGCTCCAACTTCTTCTGGTACCTGAAGGACCCCGCGGGCAACTTCTCCGAGTACTACTCCGACATGGACTGTGTCGTCGACGACCAGCTGTGGACGCCGGAGGTCCTCGAAGGGGCCAAGGGACTCTTCAACTGGGGCCCGCCGCCCCCGCCGTCCTTCCTCGAACCCGAAGACCTTGCCGCGCTGATGACCGGCACCCACAGTGAGACGAGGTAGGGACATGACCCAGGAAACCTCGCGCGTGCACGACGTCGCGATCGTCGGCTTCGGCCCCGTCGGCCAGCTGCTCAGCCTGCTGCTGGGCAGGGCCGGCCACGACGTGATCGTCCTGGAACGCTGGCCCAGCCCGTACGACCTGCCCCGCGCGGTCCATTTCGACGACGAGATCGGCCGGATCTTCCAGGCGGCCGGAGTCGGCGAGGAGGTGCGCGCGGTCACCGACCCCGTTCCCGACCACTACGAGTGGCGCAACCGGGCGGGCGAGGCGCTGGTGCGCATCGACTGGTCCGGCACCGGGCCGTCCGGCTGGCCCACCGCCAGCTTCTTCTCCCAGCCGCAGCTCGAGGCCGTCCTGTCCAGGGCGGCCGAGGAACTGCCCACCGTCTCCATCCGGCGTGGCCGCGAAGTCGTCGGCATCGAGCCGCGCGAGGAGCACGTGCGCCTGACCACGTCGGGCGCCGCAGGCCCGGGCGAGGTGCGGGCACGCTATGTGATCGGTGCCGACGGTGCGAACAGCTTCGTCCGCTCGGGCATGGCCACCACAGTCACCGACCTGGGGTTCTTCTACGACTGGCTGATCGTCGACACCCTCCCGCAGGAGGAGACCACCTGGTCCCCGATGAACTGGCAGCTGTGCGACCCCGAGCGGCCCACCACCATCGTCTCCGGCGGCCCCGGCCGCAGACGATGGGAGTTCCTGCGCCTGCCGCACGAGAGCGTCGACGAACTCAACACCCTGGACACCGCGTGGCGGCTCCTGGAGCCCTGGGGCCGCACCCCGGACAACACCACGATCGAACGCCACACCGTCTACACGTTCCAGGCCCGCTGGGTCGACCGGTGGCGCGAGGGCCGGCTGATCCTCGCCGGGGACGCGGCCCACCAGATGCCGCCCTTCGCCGGGCAGGGCATGTGTTCCGGGATGCGCGACGCGATGAACCTGGCCTGGAAGCTCGATCTGGTCCTGGCCGGAACGGCTGACCCCGACCTCCTGGACACGTACACCAGCGAGCGCAGCGACCACGTCCAGCACGCCATCGGCATGTCGATGGCCCTGGGACAGGTCATCTGCGTCCTGGACGCGGAAGAGGCCGCGGCGCGCGACAGCCGCATGATCGCCACCGGCGCGGACCCGCGCCACGCGCTGCCACCGGCCCCGCCGCCGATACTGGGCGACGGCGTCCTGCAGCACGACGCGGAGGGCAACCGGGTCCCGGCCGTGGGCCACCTCACCCCGCAGCACCGGGTGACCCACCGCGGCGTGGCCGCCCTGCTGGACGAGCACACCACGGGCGGCTTCACGATCCTGACCGACGGCCAGGACCCGTGCGACGCCCTCGACACGGCCGACCGGCACTTCCTCGACAGCATCGGCGCGCACATCGTCGCGCTCCACGCCGGCAGCGCACCCTCGGACGGCTACCTCGACACGGACCACGCCTACCTCCCGCACATGCGTGAGCACGGCCATGTCGCCGCAGTCGTACGGCCCGACTTCTACCTCTTCGGCGCCGCCGCGAGCGGGCAGGAGCTGCACGAACTGATCGGCCGGCTCCGCGAGGAACTGCACTGTCCCGCGATGTCCGACGTCGTCAGGCCGGCGCCCGCACCGCTGCTGACCGCCTCCGAGCAGTAGCGCGACCACCACCGCCCGCTTCCGGACCCACGGACTGCGGGGACCGGGCCACCGCACGGCCCGTCCCCGCCGCGCCCGGGGACTGCCACGGCACCCCGGCGCCGCCCGGGGGCGTCCCGGCCCGCCGCTGCCGCGCGGCCCGGACGCCCCCGGTGTACGACCACCGACTCGAAGGACCTCATGGACAAGACAGCAGCCTCCGCGGCCGCAGCCGTGGCCGACATCGCCGACGGCGCCTCACTCGCCGTCGGCGGATTCGGCCTGTGCGGCATCCCCACGGCCTTGATCGGCGCCCTGTACGAACAGGGCGCCGGGTCCCTGCGTGTGGTGTCCAACAACTGCGGCACCGACGACCACGGCCTGGGCACACTGCTCGCCGCCCGCCGCGTCGCGCGGGTGACCGGCTCCTACGTGGGTGAGAACAAGGAGTTCGCCCGCCAGTACCTCGCGGGCGAACTCGAGGTGGAGCTCGTGCCCCAGGGAACGCTCGCCGAACGGCTCCGAGCCGGCGGCTGCGGCATCCCCGCCTTCTACACGCCGGCGGGCGTCGGCACGCAGGTGGCCGACGGCGGCATTCCATGGCGCTACGCAGCCGACGGTTCCGTCGCCGTGGCCTCACCGCCCCGGCAGACGGGCCTGTTCGGCGACCGGGTGTGCGTCCTGGAACACGCGATCACCTGCGACTTCGCCCTCGTACGGGCCGCCCGCGGCGACCGCCACGGCAACCTCGTCTTCGACAAGTCCGCCCGCAACTTCAACCCACTGGCCGCCATGGCCGGCCGGGTCACCGTTGCCGAGGTCGAAGAACTGGTCGAACCCGGGGACCTGGCCCCGGACGACATCCACCTGCCGGGCGTCTTCGTCCAGCGCGTGGTGGCACTCACCCCGCGGCAGGCAGCCGACAAGCAGATCGAGAAGAGGACGGTGCGCGTCTGATGGCCTGGAACAGGAACGAAATGGCCGCCCGTGCCGCTGCCGAACTGCACGACGGGGACTACGTCAACCTCGGAATCGGACTGCCCACCCTGATCCCCGACTTCGTTCCCCGCGACGTGCATGTCGTGCTCCAGTCGGAGAACGGCATCCTCGGCACGGGCCGCTACCCGGACGAGCACGAGGTGGACGCCGACCTGATCAACGCCGGAAAGGAAACGGTCACCGTACTGCCGGGCGCCGCGTTCTTCGACTCCGCGCTCTCCTTCGGCATGATCCGCGGTGGCCACATCGACACCGCGATCCTCGGCGCGATGCAGGTGTCCGCCGACGGTGACCTCGCCAACTGGATGATCCCCGGAAAGATGGTCAAGGGCATGGGCGGCGCGATGGACCTCGTCCACGGCGCCCGCCGCGTCATCGTGCTCATGGAGCACTCCGCCAAGGACGGCAGCCCCAAAATCCTGCCGCGCTGCACGCTGCCGCTCACCGGCCGCGCCTGTGTCCACCGCATCATCACCGACCTCGCCGTTCTCGACGTCACCCACGGCCGACTCGTGCTCGTCGAGACGGCGCCCGGCGTCACGGCCGAGCAGGTACTCGCCGCCACGGGCGCCCCTGTCCGTGTCCCGGAGGCGGCCGGCTCCGTTATCGGCTGACCGGATCGCTTCCACACCGGTCCGCCTTCGCCGTCCGGGCCCCGGCAGGGCCGCAGGCCCGGGCCCCGTCATCCAGGAGAGTCGCATGAAGCACCCCACGACCCCCACGACCACGTCCCCCGAGCGTCCCGCCAGAACAGCCCTGGAGAACGTCCGTGTCTTCGACGGGCAGCGGCTCCGCGAACCGGCCACGGTCGTCATCGACCAGGACGTCATCGGCACCGATGCCACAGGGGCCCAGGTGATCGACGCGCAGGGCGCGATCCTGCTGCCCGGGCTCATCGACGCACACATCCACCTCCACGGCCGCGACACCCTGGACAAGCTGTGCGCGTACGGGGTCACGACCGGACTGGACATGGCGACCTGGCCACCCCGGCTTCTGGCGTCACTGCGCCAGGTGCCGGGGCTCACCGACGTACGCAGCGCGGGCACTCCCGCCATCGGGGAAGGCGGCCCGCACGCGAGGATCCCGGGCATGGCGCAGGACGCCATCGTCCGTAGGCCGGAAGAGGCGGCTGACTTCGTCGCACGGCAGACCTCGGCGGGTGCCGACTACATCAAGATCGTCGCGGAGGCTCCGGGACACGGCGGCCCCGACCAGGACACCATGAACGCGCTGGTGGCCGCGGCCCGTGCCCACGGCCGCAAGACGGTCGCACACGCTGCCACGGGCGGGGCCTTCACCATGGCGCTCGAAGCGGGTGTCGACTTCGTCACCCACATTCCGCTGGACCGCCCCCTGGTGGACGAGGACATCTCCCGGATTCTCGCCCAGCGGCAGGTCGCCATCCCCACCCTGACGATGATGGAGGGCACCGCGGCGGCCCGCGGCATGGCACCGGCCTTCGCCCTCGCCTCGCGGAACGTCGCCGAACTGCACCGCGCAGGGATCCCCGTCCTGGCAGGCACCGACGCCAACACCCAGCCCGGGGTGCCCTTCCAGGTCGAGCACGGCGCGAGCCTGCACCACGAACTCGAGCTGCTCGTCGGCGCCGGTCTGAGCCCCGCCGAGGCGCTCCGCGCGGCCACCGTCCTGCCCGCCCGCCACTTCGGGCTCACCGACCGGGGAGCCGTGGCCCCCGGCCTCCGTGCCGACCTGGTCCTCATCGACGGCGATCCGCTCACCGACATCCGCGCCACCCGCAACATCCGGAACATCTGGTGCGGCGGCATCCCGCACACCCCCGCCTGAGGCGCGCACGCCCGCCTGAGTCTCGGTGCACACCCAGTCCGAGTGCGCCCCCCGCCTGAGCGCACCCCCCCCGCCTGAGCGCACCCCCCCCGCCTGAGCGCACCCCCCCGCCCGAGCGCACCCTCACGCCCGAGCGCACCTTCACGACCGACCGTAAGGACCGGCAGACGCCGATGAAGCAATCACCCCCGCTGGTGGACACGCACGCGCACTTCCTCACCCCCGAGTACGTGGAGGCGGCACGGACAGCCGGTCATATCCACCCCGACGGCATGGACGGCTGGCCCTCCTGGAGCGCCGCGGAACACCTCGATCTGATGGATCGCTGGGGCGTGCGGACCTCACTGCTCTCCATCTCCTCGCCCGGCACCCACTTCGGCGACGACGCGCACGCCCGCGAGCTGACCCGCCACGTCAACGAGGCCGGTGCCGCCGTTCGGCGAGACCACCCGGGACGGTTCGGGCACTTCGCCTCACTGCCGCTGCCCGATGTCGAAGGGGCGCTCGACGAACTCGCCCACGCCATGGACCACCTGTCCAGCGACGGCGTCACGTTGGAGACCAACACCCATGGCATCTACCTCGGTGACGCACGCTACGAGCCCCTGTACGCGGAACTCGACCGCCGCCGCACTCCTGTCTTCGTCCACCCCACCTCACCGCCCCACGCCGAAGACGTGGCACTGGGGCGCCCCCGGCCGATGGTGGAGTTCATCTTCGACTCCACCCGGACGGTGAGCGACCTCGTGTTCAACGGCGTGTTCAAGCGCTATCCGGACATCGAGTGGATCTTCTCCCACGGGGGAGGAGCGATCCCGCTGCTCAGCGAGCGCATGGAGCTGTTCCGGAAGGTCTTCGCCAAGGGGGACCCCGGCCTCGGGGCCATCCCGGAACAGCTCGGACGGCTCTGGTTCGACATGGCGGGCACCCCCTTCCCGCTCCAGATCCCCACACTCACCTCGGCCTTCGGGAGCGACAGGATCCTGTACGGCAGCGACTACTGCTGGACCCCCTCAGCGGGAGTCGACGCCCAGATCGCCTCCATCGAGGCCGCACGGCAGCCCGCCGGTGACACCTGGGCCGCGCTCACCACACGCAACGCCCACCGCCTGTTCCCGCGACTGGCCCGGACCCGCTGAGCGGAGCCTCATGGGCAGCTCAGCCGACGGCCAGGCCCCCAGCCCGCACGGGCCCCGGCCCCGGGCGGTGTTCAGCCCGCGCGGTGCGAGGTACGCGGTGCGGGCGCGGGGGCGGGGGCCTGTGCCGCGCGGGTCACGTCAGCCACCAGCTCCACCACATCGGGGCCGTACGCCTGGGAGTTGACCACCTTCAGCAGCAGGCAGAAGGTGTTGTTGCCGTGCTTTCGGGACAGCCGTTCGAAATTGCGGGCCAGATACCGGGACGCGGCCTGGTTGGTGATCGCCTGCTGCCCGCAGAACAGGAAGACCGGGCGGGCCTCCTGACCGGCGGTCAGCCGGGCGAGCAGTACGTACTCTGCGACACCCTTCTCCACCCGGTAGCGCTCCGAGCCGATCTGGAAGGCGCCCCGGTCCGGACCCGGCTCGGCATCGGTGTTCATCTTCACGCCGGGCAGCAGCGAGTGCAGATGCGCCGCCATCCGGCGGTTGGAGACCGGTCCGCCGACGCAGAACTCGGTCCGTTCCCCGATCCCCTGCTGGGCGACGTCGTGGGACAGGATCTGGGCGTGCGCCGAGCAGTCCTTGATCAGTGCGGAGAGTTCGAGCAGGGCGAAGACGTCGTGCCGGTGGACCGCGCCGTCGCCGCCCGCGTCTCGGTTGACGACGAGCAGGCACTCCGAGTTGCCGGGCAGCCCGAAGAACGCCTGCTTGCGGCGGAGCTTGCGACGCCAGAGGTAGCTGCGCGCGAGCCAGCCGATGGCGGCGCTGATGCCTGCGGCTATCACGCCCAGCACGATGTTGCGTACGTCGTCAGTCATGGGCGGGCATGTTAGCGGGCATTCGGCCTCAAGTTCGAGGCGGTCCTGACGGTGCGGCCGGGCCGGGGCTACCCTGCGCGGACGATCCTTCACTGGAGGTGCGCATGCGACGTTCCGTTGCACGGAATGTGTCGTTCCTGGGTGTTCTCGCCGCAGTGGTCTCGGTCGGGGCGGCGGCTCCGTCCTCCTCCGCGCCGCCGACCGCGCCGCCGCCCAAGTCGCCCGTCGCGGTCGGATACGGGGGAGCGGTCTCCAGCGTCGACGCCGACGCGACGGCGGCCGGTATCGAGGTGCTCCGCAAGGGCGGCAACGCGGTGGACGCGGCGGTGGCGACCGCGGCGGCGCTCGGGGTGACGGAGCCGTACTCGGCGGGTCTGGGGGGCGGTGGCTACTTCGTCCACTACGACGCCAGGACCCGTACCGTGCAGACCATCGACGGCCGGGAGACCGCACCGCGCAGCGCGGACTCCTCGCTCTTCCTGGAGAACGGTGCGCCGCTCGCCTTCGACGACGCCGTCACCAGCGGACTCGGTGTCGGCACGCCCGGCACCCCGGCGACCTGGGAGACGGCGCTCGACACCTGGGGCAGCAAATCGCTCCGGCAGGTGCTGAAGCCGGCCGAGCGGCTGGCCCGTGACGGCTTCGTCGTCGACAGCACGTTCCGCTCCCAGACGGAGGGAAATCAGGCCAGGTTCGCCGACTTCCCGGCGACCCGGAAGCTCTTCCTGCCGGGCGGCCGACTGCCGGTGGTGGGTTCGGTGTTCAAGAACCCGGATCTGGCCCGGACCTACGACGAGGTCGGCCGGAAGGGGCTCGACGAGATCTACCGGGGCAAGCTGGCGCAGGACGTCGTGCGGACGGTACGCAATCCGCCGGTCGACCCAGCGTCCTCCCGGGTGGTGCGGCCCGGCGACCTCACCACGAAGGACCTGCGTTCCTACCGGGCGCTGCGGCAGGCACCGACGAAGACCGGCTACCGGGGCCTGGACGTGTACGGCATGGCGCCGTCATCATCCGGTGGCACGACGGTGGGCGAGGCGCTCAACATCCTGGAGTCCACGGACCTTTCGAAGGCCACCGAGGCGCAGTATCTGCACCGCTACATCGAGGCGAGCCGGATCGCGTTCGCCGACCGGGGGCGCTGGGTCGGCGACCCGGCGTTCGAGAAGGTGCCGACGCGTGCGCTCCTCAGCCAGCGGTTCGCCGACTCGCGGGAGTGCCTGATCAAGGACGACGCGGTGCTGACCAGCCCGCTCGCGCCGGGTGACCCCCGTCACCCGGCCGACTGCGCCACCGGCGGGACGGCGGCGCCGACGACGTACGAGGGGGAGAACACCACTCATCTGACGACCGCCGACAAGTGGGGCAACGTCGTCGCCTACACGCTGACGATCGAGCAGACCGGCGGCAGCGGCATGACGGTGCCCGGGCGGGGCTTCCTGCTCAACAACGAGCTGACCGACTTCTCGTTCGCGCCCGCCGATCCGGCCGTCCACGATCCGAACCTGCCCGGCCCGGGCAAGCGGCCGCGGTCGTCGATCTCGCCGACCATCGTGCTGAAGCACGGACAGCCCGTGCTGGCCCTGGGGTCGCCGGGCGGTGCCACGATCATCACGACCGTGCTGCAGTCGCTGATCGGCAAGGTCGACCGGGGTCTTCCGCTGGTGGACGCCATCGCGGCGCCCCGCGCCAGTCAGCGCAACGCTGCGAGTACGGAGCTGGAACCGGCGTTGTGGAACAGCCCGGTGCGAGCCCAACTCGAAGCTCTGGGGCACGTCTTCACGCCGAACCCGGAGATCGGGGCGGCGACGGGCGTGCAGCGGCTGCCGGACGGGCGATGGCTCGCGGCCGCCGAGACGGAGCGGCGGGGCGGCGGTTCGGCGATGGTGGTGAGGCCCGCCGGGCGGTCCTGACGGGTCGTCAATAGCGGTACGGGAGGGGCCGGTCGTTCGCGAGGGAAGCGCGAGGCCGGCCCCGGAGTCTTGACGTGAACATGCCTGGGGGAGCATCTTGGCCATCTCGGTAAGGAAAGTTTCCTAATAGAAGGGCACCCCCACCATGCGTATGCGAACGCTTGCCCTCGCCACAGCCTCCGGCGCCGCTCTGCTCGCGGCCGGTTCACTCTCACCGGTCGCCCAGGGCGACGCCGGTTCCCTCGCCCCCACTCCCGCGGCAGCCCGGAACGCACAGCCGGGCGTGGTCCACCTCACGCCCGTCGGTCATGCCCGCCCGCTCTCCGACGACGGACCCTCCGGCAGTGCCGGTCCGACAACCTCCCAGGACTCCGCGGCCGGACAGCAGTCCCCGCCCGGCGTCGAGGAGGGCTCGGTCGGCGCCGCGGACCTGCTCGCCAAGGTCTCGTCCTGCTCGCAGATCTCGAACGGCAAGTACCGTACGGACGAGGAGACTTCGGCCACCGTGCCGGTCTGCGGCAAGAACGGCGCGGTGTTCTGGAAGGCCGACATGGACATCGACTGCGACGGTCAGGTGACCACGGCCTGCAACGAGGACACCGATCCGTGGTTCCAGGGCGACACCGCATTCCACACCTCCGACGACAAGCCGCTCAGCGCGGAGAAACTCCCCTACGTCGTCGTGCCGAGCAGCAGTGACATCTGGAACTACAGCAGCGCCGGCATCAAGGGCGGCGGCGTCGTCGCCGTCATCTACGACGGCAAGGTGGAGTACGCCGTCGTCGGCGACACCGGCCCCGACAAGATCATCGGCGAGGCCTCGTACGCCACGGCGAAGGCCCTCGGCATCGATCCCGACCCGGAGACCGGCGGCGCCGGGTCAGGCGTCACCTACATCCTGTTCAAGGACTCCGTGGTGTCGCCGATCGAGAGCCACGACGCCGCCGTGACCGCGGGCGACGCCCTCGCCAGGAAGTTCCTCGAGAACAACTGAGGCTGTCACAGCGCGGTGAGGATCCGGGGGCCGTCGTCCGTGATCGCCACCGTGTGCTCGGCGTGTGCGGCCCGGCTGCCGTCGGTCGAACGCAGGGTCCAGCCGTCCCGGTCCGCGTAGAAATCGTCCCCGCCTCCGGCGATCAGCATCGGCTCGATGGCCAGCACCATCCCGTGCCGCAGCACCATTCCGCGACCCGGGCGGCCCTCGTTGGGGACGCCCGGGTCCTCGTGCATGGCGCGGCCCACACCGTGCCCGCCGAAGCCCTCCGGGATGCCGTATCCGGCGCTCCGGCAGACCGTGCCGATGGCGTGTGCGATGTCGCCGATCCGGTTGCCCACCAGGGCCGCCGCGATGCCCGCGTCCAGCGCCGCGAACGCCGTCTCGATCAGCCGGGTGTCCTCCGGCCGGGCCCGGCCGACCGTGAAGCTGATCGCCGAGTCGCCGGCCCAGCCGCCGAGCGTCGCGCCCCCGTCGATACTCACCAGGTCGCCGTCGCGCAGCCTGTAGTCCGTGGGGATGCCGTGCACGATCGCGTCGTTGACCGAGGCGCAGATCACGCCGGGGAACGGGGTCGGGGCGAAGTGCGGGCGGTAGCCGAGGAACGGTGAGCCGGCCCCCGCCTCGCGCAGGACGCCGTGCGCCACCTCGTCGAGTTCGCGCAGGGACACGCCGACCGTCGCCGCTTCCCGTGCGGCTGTCAGCAACTGCGCCACGACCCGGCCGGTCTCGCGCATGGCTTCGATGGATGAATCTGTCTTGAGTTGCACCATGCCAATTACTATACCGGTCTCTGCGGTATTAGAATGACGCCATGGTACGAACACCCCTGACCCCCGAAGAGCGCCTGCGCGGCGAACGGCTCGGCCGGCTGCTCCGCGAGGCGCGCGGCCGCCGGAGTATGGCCGACATCGCCGGCAGCGCCGGGATCTCGGCCGAGACGCTCCGCAAGATCGAGACCGGCCGCGCCCCCACGCCCGCCTTCTTCACCGTCGCGGCACTGGCCGGGGCGCTCGGCCTCTCGATGGACCAACTGCTCATGCGCTGCGCCCCGGAGCCGGACACCGTGCCGCTGGCCGGGTAGCGGCCGGGCTCCCGCGACCCCCGCTCGCGCGGTGCGTAGGGTTGCGCCCATGAGCCTCCAGGACTTCGCCCGAAGCGAGTACGTCAGTCTCACCACGTACCGGAAGAACGGCACGCCCGTCGCCACGCCGGTCTGGGCCGCCGCGGACGGGGACCGGCTGCTCGTCTGGACCAAGACCGACTCGTGGAAGGTCAAGCGGCTGCGCAACGACAGCCGTGTCGTCGTCACCGTCTGCGATGTGCGCGGGCGGATCGCGGACGGCGCCCCGAGCGCGGAGGGGACGGGCCGGCTGCTCGACGCCGAGGGGACGGCCGGTGCGCGCCGGGTCATCGCCCGCAAGTACACCTGGAAGTACTGGCTGCTCGACTACCCGGCGATGATCGCCCGCCTCGGCAAGCGACCGCACACCGGGATCGCCATCACCTTCTGAACCCCGGACGAGGCTTCCCGGGAGTGCTCGCGGCCACGGGTGCGCGCCGCTTGCACCAGCGCCGAAAAGAGCACGTAGTCACGCCGTAACACACCTGCGGTCGAATGCCTGCGGACTGGAAGGTTCCAGTCGAGGGCGGCCGAGGGCGATGATGACGGTGCATCAGCATGCTGTGTCCGTAAGTGAGTTCGCACGCTACCTGCGATATCTGACGGAGCTGCTCGATCCCGCCCGGGGCTGGTACGGCGTCTTCCGCAGACGCGATCCCGAAGGGATGCGGGCCTGCCTGGAGGGTGCCGAGCTCCCGCCCTGGGATGTGATGGAGTCGCTCCTCGCCGACCTCGCCGCCACGCGTGGCGCCGTCTTCGCGGAGCGCGAGTCGGTGCGGGCGGCCGAGCTCTACGTGGCGTCCGCCGTGGGCCACGACCGCCGCCCCGGCGGCAGGCAGCAGCTCGTGGAACGGCTGGAGCTGATGTTGCGGGAGCAGGCGTACGCCGCGCAGCGTCTCCGCGCGGCCCACGAGGGCGGTGAAGCGGGCGCGCCGGACTCCGATTCGGTCGCCTGGGCCCGCGACGACCATGAGCGCGCCTCGGCCCGCTGCGCGGAGCTGCGCCGACGGCTGGCGGCGGTGGCGGTGCCCGCCGGCCCGCTCCACACGGAGGGCGAACCGGAGCCGGGGGCGGAGCCCGAACCGGGGCACGGTGCGCGGGACCGCGGTTCGGCCGGGGCACCCGGACCCGCCGCCCGGGCCGCACCTGAGCCGGGCGGCCCCGCCGCAGCCTCGCCCGCCCCCGAGCGGACGCTCTCCTCGGACCCTGCCGCCCCCGCCCCCGAGCGGACGCTCTCCTCGGACCCTGCCGCCCCCGCCCCCGAGCGGGCGCTCCCCTCGGGCCCTGCCGCCCCTGCCGCCTCCGTCGCTCCCGTCCGCAGGAGGCCGCGCGGGGCCAGGTTCGCCGGGCTGGACGTGGACGACGAGAGTCCCGGGTCCCTCGCACCCGTCCTGCCCGTCCCGTCGGTCACGGCCGCAGTGCCGCGTGGCGCCCGGTTCGGTGGCGCTCCCGGCCCGGACGAACCGGCCGTGCGCGCCGAGGCCGCTCCGGACCCCGAGGCGCTGAGTTCCGCCCGGGACACCGTCGCGGTGCTGCTGCGGCTGCGGACGGAAGGCCGCAGCGGGGAGGCGCACGGGGTGCTCTGCGAGGCGGCCGGGCGGGCCGCGGACCGGCTGCCGGTGCTCGCCGCCGAACTCCAGCGGGCAGGGCTCGGCGCCGACTGGGCGACCCTGTTGTGGGAGGTCGCCTCGCAGCCTCCACAGGCGCTCGCGGCCGCGGCCGCCGCGCTGGCCGAGGCGGGCCGGCCGGAGGACTGCGGCCGGCTGCTACGCCAGGGGGTGGCGCGGCCCGCGGCCGAGATCGCCGATGCCGTCGTCGCGCTGGACCGGGCCGGTCGCGGGCCCCAGGCGCAGGCGCTGCTCGGTGCCTTCGTCCGGGTGCGGACACCGCAGGACGCAGCCCGGATCGCGGAGAGCGATCCGCGCCATCTCGTACCGCAGCTGCTGACGGCGGCCCGTGGGGTGTCCGAGGCGCGGGAGCGGGATGTGGTGCACGCGCTCAGAGTGGCGGGGATCGGCTAAGGGCTGTCCCGTAGTCCCTGGTGGATCGGCGCGCGGCGTCGGATGCGGTGCATCGCAGGGCGGAGGGACGTCCGCGTACTGGATGTGTTCCGGCGTTCCGGCAACGCGGCGGGGCGCCGTAGCCGGCGTCGTGCGCCCGCCGGGGATTACGGGACAGCCCTTGGCACCGGGCCTTGCGGGCCACTCCCGGGGATGGACCGCACGGGTGTGAAACATGATCGACTCCGCTGGTTCACGGCGATGGTCTTGCCCCACTGTGTGACGGGGCTTACGTTCTCCTCTACGCACGTGTCTACGGGCGTAGAAACGCAAGAGGCTCTCTGACGCCGCGTCGAAGGAGCAGCTCATGTCCCAAGTCGTACGCGCCGCACTCGTCCAGGCGACCTGGACCGGCGACACCGAATCCATGATCGCCAAGCATGAGGAACATGCTCGCGAGGCCGCCCGGCAGGGTGCGAAGATCATCGGTTTCCAGGAGGTGTTCAACGCCCCCTACTTCTGCCAGGTGCAGGAACCCGAGCACTACCGCTGGGCCGAGGCCGTGCCCGAGGGGCCGACCGTGCAGCGGATGCGGGAGCTGGCCCGCGAGACCGGCATGGTGATCGTCGTCCCGGTCTTCGAGGTCGAGCAGTCCGGCTTCTACTACAACACCGCCGCCGTGATCGACGCCGACGGCTCGTATCTCGGCAAGTACCGCAAGCACCACATCCCGCAGGTCAAGGGGTTCTGGGAGAAGTACTACTTCAAGCCCGGCAACGTCGGCTGGCCGGTCTTCGACACGGCGGTCGGCAAAGTCGGCGTCTATATCTGCTACGACCGGCACTTCCCCGAGGGATGGCGTCAACTCGGACTCAACGGAGCCCAGTTGGTGTACAATCCGTCCGCGACCTCGCGCGGCCTCTCCGGCTACCTCTGGCAGCTGGAACAGCCGGCGTCCGCCGTCGCCAACGAGTACTTCGTCGCCGCGATCAACCGCGTCGGCCAGGAGGAGTACGGCGACAACGACTTCTACGGCACCAGCTACTTCGTCGATCCCCGTGGCCAGTTCGTCGGTGACGTGGCCAGTGACAAGGCCGAGGAACTCCTGGTCCGCGACCTCGACTTCGGGCTCATCGACGAGGTCCGTCAGCAGTGGGCGTTCTACCGGGACCGCCGGCCCGACGCGTACGAGGGACTGGTGGAGCCGTGAGCAGTCTGCACCACCGCCACCTCGCCGTCAGCCCGGACTGGCTGGCGCTCTACTACCGGCACCCGCTGGAGATCACCCACGGCGAGGGCCGGCACGTCTGGGACGCAGAGGGCAGGCGCTACCTCGACTTCTTCGGCGGCATCCTCACCACGATGACCGCCCACGCGCTGCCCGAGGTCACCAAGGCCGTCACCGAGCAGGCCGGGCGGATCATCCACTCCTCGACGCTCTACCTGAACCGGCCGATGGTCGATCTCGCCGAGCGCGTCGCCAGCCTCTCCGGCATCCCGGACGCCCGGGTCTTCTTCACCACCTCGGGCACCGAGGCCAATGACACGGCACTGATGCTGGCCACCGCGTACCGCAGGTCCAACCAGATCCTCGCGATGCGCAACAGCTACCACGGCCGGTCCTTCTCCGCGGTCTCGATCACCGGCAACCACGCCTGGTCGCCCACCGGCCTCTCCCCGCTCCAGACGCTGTACGTGCACGGCGGCGTCCGTGGCCGCGGACCGTACGCGCACCTGAGCGACGGGGAGTTCATCGCGGCCTGCGTGGCGGACCTGGAGGATCTGCTGGGCCACACCCGGGACGCCGCCGCCCTGATCGCCGAACCCATCCAGGGCGTGGGCGGGTTCACCTCACCGCCCGACGGTCTGTACGCGGCGTTCCGCGAAGTCCTGGACCGGCACGGCATCCTGTGGATCTCCGACGAGGTGCAGACCGGCTGGGGGCGCACCGGCGAGCACTTCTGGGGCTGGCAGGCACACGGGCAGAACGGGCCGCCCGACATCGTCACCTTCGCCAAGGGAATCGGCAACGGCATGTCCGTCGGCGGCGTCATCGCCCGTGCGGACGTCATGAACTGCCTGGATGCCAACTCCATTTCCACGTTCGGAGGCTCCCCGGTCACCATGGCCGCCGGACTGGCCAACCTCTCGTACCTCCTCGAACACGATCTCCAGGGCAACGCCCGCCGGGTCGGCGGGCTGCTCATCGAGCGGCTGCGGGCGATCGCCGCAGGCTCCGAGTGCGTGCGGGAGGTACGCGGCCGCGGTCTGATGATCGGCATCGAACTGGTGAGACCCGGCACGGACGAGGCGAACCCGGAAGCGGCCACGGCCGTGCTGGAGGCGGCCCGCGAGGGCGGTCTGCTGATCGGCAAGGGCGGCGGCCACAACACCAGCGTGCTGCGCATCGCCCCGCCCCTCTCGCTCTCCATCCCGGAGGCGGAGGAGGGCGCGGAGATCCTCGCCGAAGCACTGAGGGCGGCGGGGTGAGCACGTGACGGAGACGCGGCGTCCCGCGCCGGGGAGCCCCGGCGCGGCCTGTCGCCACAGCGCGTCACCGACTTCCACGTTCTTCGTCACGCACCCTGCCCGCGTGCGTAGAACCGTTCCGCCACAGTGAGGAGGGGTACATGAGCCGCACCGTCATCCACGGCGGCCTCGTCATCACCGCGTCCGACGAGATCCACGCCGACGTACTCGTCGAGGACGGCCGGATCGCCGCACTCGCCGCGCACGGCACCGAAGCCGCAGCGAACTGGACCGCAGACCGGACCATCGACGCCACCGGAAAGTACGTCATCCCGGGTGGCGTCGACGGGCACACCCACATGGAGATGCCGTTCGGCGGCACGTTCGCCTCCGACACCTTCGAGACCGGTACCCGGGCCGCGGCCTGGGGCGGCACGACGACCATCATCGATTTCGCCATCCAGTCCAAGGGCGGCTCGCTCGCCGAGGGGCTGGACGCATGGCACGCGAAATCGGACGGGAAGTGCGCGATCGACTACGCCTTCCACATGATCATGTCCGATGTGAACGAGTCCTCGCTCAGGGAGATGGACCGGCTCGTCTCGGGCGGCGTGACGTCGTTCAAGCTCTTCACCGCATACCCAGGGGTGTTCCTCTCCGACGACGGCCAGATCCTCCGGGCGATGCAACAGGCCGGCTCCAACGGCGGACTGATCATGACGCACGCCGAGAACGGTCTCGCCATCGACGTGCTGGTGGAACAGGCACTGGCGCGTGGCGAGCGGGACCCGCGCTATCACGGCGAGGTACGGAAGGCGCTCCTCGAAGCCGAGGCGACGCACCGGGTGATCAAGCTGAGCCAGGTGGCTGGGGCGCCTCTCTACGTGGTGCACGTGTCGGCCCGGGAAGCACTCGCCGAGCTGGCGCGCGCCCGGGACGACGGCCTTCCGGTCTTCGGCGAGACCTGCCCGCAGTACCTCTTCCTGTCGACCGACAACCTGGCGGAGCCCGAGTTCGAGGGCGCCAAGTACGTCTGTTCCACCCCGCTGCGCCCGAAGGAGCACCAGGCCGCGCTCTGGCGTGGCCTGCGGACGAACGACCTGCAGGTGGTCTCCACCGACCACTGCCCGTTCTGCTTCAAGGGCCAGAAGGAAATGGGCCGGGGGGACTTCTCGAAGATCCCCAACGGCATGCCGGGCGTCGAGAACCGCATGGACCTGCTGCACCAGGCCGTCGTCGACGGGCACATCAGCCGCCGTCGCTGGATCGAGATCGCCTGCGCCGCGCCGGCCCGGATGTTCGGCCTGTACCCGAAGAAGGGCACGATCGCGCCGGGCACCGACGCCGACATCGTCATCTACGACCCGCATGCCGAGCAGGTCATCTCCGCCGAGACACATCACATGAACGTCGACTACTCGGCGTACGAGGGCAAGCATGTGACGGGTCGGGTGGAGACCGTGCTGTCCCGCGGTGTTCCGGTGATCGACGACCGTGCGTACGTGGGCCACCCGGGGCACGGGACCTATCTGCCGCGGGGGCTCGGCGAGTACGCGAACTGAGCGCGGACCAAGGCAGCGTGCGGAGCTCGCCGTAGGCGCCGCGGTAGTAGACGAGCGGCCCGGCCGTCGTCAGGTCGGATGCCAGGTGGTCGACGTGGGCCACGACGATGTCGTGGTCACCCGCGGCGTGCTCCGCCGTGATCGAGCACTCCAGCCAGGCGAGCGCCCCGTCGAGCACCGGCAGGGCGGAGGGGGACGGGGATCAGGAGAGGTGGCGGAACTTGTCGCCCCCTCGGGCGGAGAGGCGGCGTGAGACGTCCTGCTGGTGCTCGCTCAGGATGTTGACGCAGATCCGTCCCGTTCCGCGCAGCCGGGGCCACGTCACGCTGGTCCGGGCCGCGCAGAACGAGACCAGGGGTGGCTGCAGGGACACCGAGGTGAGGCCGATGTGCGGGGGCGCCTGCGGTGCGCTGCCGTCGTCGGCGAAGGAGTAGCGGTACGCGGCTTGAACTGATCGGTGCGGAGCGCCAGTTGGGCCACGGTTCGTATCGGCCTTGCCGACATGGTGGATCTGTACCTTGACGCCGAGTTCACCGGGATAGTCGCCCTGGATGCCGATACTCAGCGGTCCGGGTCCGCCACCACGACGCCTTCCAGCATCAGCTCCAGCACGCGGGTGCTCGCGTCCCGGCCGGGCGCTGAGTTCTCCCGTACCCAGCCGGCCGCGGTGAGCAGGTCGAAGAGTTCGTCGGGGGTGAGGTCGGCGCGCACCCGGCCCGCCTCCTGGGCGGCGGCGAGCAGGTCCGCCCCGCAGCCGTGCATCGCCGTACAGGCGACGTGCGAGGGCGTGCCCTCGTCGTACATCGCTTCGGTCAGGATGCCGACGAGCCCGCGGAAGGTGCTGATGTGTGCCACGGCGCTGGTCATCCAGTGGACGAGCGCGTCGAGCGGGTCACTGTCCGTGGCCCGCTCCCTGGCGGCCGCGACCAGCGTGTCCAGGCCGTCGCGGGTGGCTGCCTCGACGAGCGATGCGCGGGTCGGGAAGTGCCGGTAGAGCGTGCCGATGGCCACCCCCGCCTGGCCCGCGATGTCCTCCAGCGACGCGTCCGAACCGGATGCGGCGAAGGCCCTGCGGGCGGCTTGAAGGATCGCGTCGTAGTTGCGCCGGCCGTCGGCGCGCTTGGGGCGCCGGGCGATGTAGGGCGTCTTCTCCATGGCCCGTTCCTCCCGCGGTTGACTACATGAGGCAGCCTCAGCTTAACTTGTTCCATAACCTGAGGCATCCTCAGGTTGGCCGTCCCCGAAGGAGGCACCTCCATGTCCACCGAGACCAGTCCAGGAGCCGGGTCCGAGACACAGGCCCCGCCCCAGGCGTCCCCCGCCGCCTGGAGGCTGGTGCTCCTCGCCGTCGTCGGCGCCGAGTTCATGCTTCAGCTCGACGGCACGATCGTGAACGTCGCACTGCCCGGCGTCCAGGCGGACCTGGGGCTCGGCGTCACCGGCGGCGCCTGGGTGCTGAACGGCTTCTTCCTCGCCTTCGGCGGCCTGCTGCTGCTCGCCGGCCGGCTCGGCGACGTACTCGGTCACCGCCGGGTCTTCCTCTTCGGCATCGCCCTGGTGGGAGCGGCCTCGCTGCTCGCCGGTCTGGCGCCCGGCTTCCCCGTCCTGCTGACCGGCCGGGTGCTGCAGGGGGCGGGGGCCGCCATCGCCGGACCGACCGGGCTCGCGCTGCTCACCATCGAATTCGAGGGCGAACGCCAGCTGAAGGCCTTCGGTCTGTACTCCACGGTCACCGGCCTCGGCGCGGCATCCGGGATGATCCTGGGAGGCATCCTCACCTGGGCCGGCGACTGGCGCTGGACCCTGCTGGTGAACGTCCCCGTCGCGGCGGCCATCCTGCTCGTCGCCAACAAGGCCCTGAGTCGCGGCGACACACCCACCACCCGGCGCTCGCTCGGCGTGCCCAGTTCGATCCTGGTCACCGGAGCGCTGGTCGGGCTGGTCCACGGGCTGGTCCGGGCCGCCGAGGCCGGCTGGTCCGACACCTGGACCCTGGTCTCCCTCGCCGCCGCCGTGGTGCTCACCGCGGGACTGCTCGCCGTGGACTCGAAGTCGGCCGAACCACTGCTCCCGCTGCGCGTCTTCGCCAGCCGCGAGCGGACCGGCGGATTCATCGGCCTCGTGCTGCTGGCCGCCGTGCTGACCGGTTTCCTCTTCTACACGATCCAGTACCTGGACGCCGTCCTGGGATTCGGCGCGCTCAAGACCGGATTCGCGATCCTCCCCTTCGGCCTCGGCATCCTGCTCACCGTGCAGCTGCTCACCAAGTACCTGGCGGCGATCAGCCTCAAGCTGCGCGGCATCCTGGGCCTGGTGCTGGTGGTCGGCGCGGTGCTCTGGCTCACCCGGCTCGACGGGCAGAGCAGCTACGCCACCGACGCACTGCCGCAGATCGTGCTGCTCGGCCTCGGCGTCGGACTGGCGATCGTGCCAATCAACATGACCATCCTCTCCACCACAAGCCCCGAGGACACCGGCATCACCGCCGGAATCCTCCAGGCCGCCCTCACCGTCGGCGGCACCGTCGGTCTCGCCGTACTGCTCCAGCCCTTCACCGCGGGCGACGGAGGCATCGCCGAGAACGTCTCCGCGCTCTACACCTGGGCGGCCGGCATCGCCGGAGCCGGACTGCTGGTCACCCTGGTCTTCTGGTTCGGCCCCGGGACCCGCAAGGCGGTCGGCGACGGGGACGCCGGTCCGGGAGCGGCCGAAGCCGTGACCGCGCCGGACGCCGGCCAGTAGCCGGACGGCCGGGTGAGAAGCCGTGCCCCGGCTCACCCGGCCGCCCTCCGGCCCTCGCCCGCTACCAGCGGACCGGAAGCTCCGGAAGCGTACGCACCATCAGGTCACTCACCGTGTGCACCGTGGCCGGGTCCACGGCGAGCCGCGGATCGGGCAGGTTCGCCGTGAGCACCTCCAGCGCCACGGTCGGCTCCAGCCGGGCGACGCCCGCACCGAGGCAGAAGTGAGCTCCATGACCGAACGTCAGATGCTTTCGCGATGACGGAGGGTCCGGGGTCCGGGACGAAGGTCCGCGGATCGGTGAGCACCTGCCGGGCGTCGGCGTGCGCCACACCGCGGACGTCGTTCTGACCGCGTGGCATCGGTACCTCGTGCAGCAGCGACGCGCGCAGCCGCCGGACGAGCTCCGGCGACGGCCGGCCGTCAGCCCCGAGTCCACCCGGTTCGCGGTGCAACGGGGCTTCAACCTGCTGGGCCTCGCTCTCGCCACGCCTGCCGAACCGGCCAAGAGCCGGCAGACCGCCCAGGACCTCGCCGCCGAGCACGGTGTGAGCACGGACGGCATCGAGTACGGGGTCAACCGTTTCGTGTACTGCGGCACCGACCCGGACGCCCGGCGGCCGGCGGCCCGCGAGGTCGCCCGCCAGATCCAGACCTCCCGCGCGCCGGCACAGGGCTCCGTGCCGGACGGCGGGCTGCCGCCGATGCCCGGTCGCATCGACCCGGCCGACGAGGCGCTGGCCGCCGAACGGCTGCTCGCCGGATCGCCGGACGAGATCCGGGAACGGCTCACGGGGCTCGCCGAGGCGGGCGTGACCCAGGTCAACGCCGCCTTCGAGTACGGCGCGCTGCCGGCCGGCATCGTCTCCGCCTCGATGGAGCTGTTCGCCGCAGAGGTGCTCTGAGCGCGGCGGGGCGCGTATCGGGGGATCTTCGGAGGTCCCCTTCCCAAGACCCCGCGAGCAGTCCAGGATTGTCCCCCCGTGACTCGCGTGCACGGCGTCGTTGCGCAAGGTCCGGCACGGCCTTGTGTGAGGATCTGCCGAGTACGTCACTCGGGGGCGCGCCCGTGGAGACTCCGCGGGCGCGCCCCCGAGCACCTGATGACCGGGGCCCGGGAGCGGGCGGCATGTTCACCCCGTGCGCCACCTGTCAGTACCTGGACTAGGAGCCTGGCATGGACTTCGGACTCGTCCTGCAGACGGACCCGCCGGCGTCGGCCGTCGTCGGCCTGATGCGCCGCGCCGAACGCAACGGCTTCCGCTACGGCTGGACCTTCGACTCGGCGGTGCTCTGGCAGGAGCCCTTCGTCATCTACAGCCGCATCCTCGAACACACCGAACGCCTCGTGGTCGGCCCGATGGTGACCAACCCGTCCACCCGCACCTGGGAGGTCACGGCCTCCACCTTCGCCACGCTCAACGACATGTACGGCAACCGTACGGTCTGCGGCATCGGGCGCGGCGACTCGGCCATGCGGGTGGCGGGCCGCCGTCCCAACACCCTGGCGCGGCTGGGCGACGCCATCGAGGCCATCCGCGACCTCGCCGAGGGCCGCGAGGCCGTCATCGACGGACAGCCGCTCCAGATCCCCTGGGTCAAGGACGGCCGGCTGCCCGTCTGGATGGCCGCCTACGGCCCCAAGGCCCTCGCGCTGGCCGGGCAGAAGGCCGACGGCTTCATCCTCCAGCTCGCCGACCCCTTCCTCACCGAATGGATGGTCAAGGCCGTACGGGAGGCGGCGGCCGAGGCCGGCCGCGACCCGGACTCCGTGACCATCTGCGTCGCTGCGCCCGCCTATGTCGGCGACGACCTCGACCACGCCCGCGAGCAGTGCCGCTGGTTCGGCGGCATGGTCGGCAACCACGTCGCGGACCTGGTCAGCCGGTACGGCGAGCACTCCGGCCTCGTCCCGGAGGCCCTGACCGAGTACATCGCGGGACGCTCCGGTTACGACTACAGCCACCACGGCAGGGCCGGGAACCCCGACACCACCTTCGTACCGGACGAGATCGTCGACCGGTTCTGCCTGCTGGGACCGCCCCAGGCGCACATCGAGAAGCTCCGGGCCCTGCGTGACCTGGGCGTCGACCAGTTCGCCGTCTACAACATGCACGACGCCCGCGAGGCCACGATCGACGCCTACGGTGCCGAGATCATCCCCGCCCTCTCCGGCTGACCGCCGCCCGCGGTCGTCCGGACCCCGCGCCCCGCCCGCACGGCACCGATTCCGAGCGAAGGGTCCAGCCGCCATGACATCCACCGTCCCACCGCCACCACCACCGGACCGGATACCCCCGGCCCCGGACCGCGTCGGACTCGACCCGGGCACCGCCCCCACCGACAACCGGTTCGTCAACGGGGACCTGTTGCCCGTCCCGCTGGAGCGGCGCAACTGGACGACGTACAACTTCGCGGCCCTCTGGGTCGGCATGGCCCACAACATCCCGTCCTGGCTGCTCGCCTCCGGCCTCGTCGCCCTGGGCATGGACTGGAAACAGGCCGTCTTCACGATCGCGCTCGCCAATCTGATCGTCCTCGGGCCGATGCTGCTCACCGGGCACGCCGGCCCCAAGTACGGCATTCCGTTCCCGGTGCTGGCCCGCGCCTCGTTCGGGCTGCGCGGCGCCAATCTGCCCGCCCTCATCCGGGCCGCGGTGGCCTGTGCCTGGTTCGGCATCCAGACCTGGATCGGCGGCGTCGGCATCTTCACCCTGCTCGGGAAGATGTTCGGCGGCTGGGCGAAGGCCTCCGAGATCGGCGGCCAGCCGTGGACGCTCTGGCTCTGCTTCGTGGTGTTCTGGGCGGTCGAACTCGCCATCATCTACCGGGGGATGGAGGCCCTGCGCCGTTTCGAGAACTGGGCTGCGCCCTTCGTCATCGTCGGCGCGGTGGTGCTGCTGGTCTGGATCGCGGTCAAGGCGGGCGGCTTCGGGCCGCTGCTCGACCAGCCGTCGGAGCTCGGCTGGGGCAAGGACTTCTGGCCGGTCTTCTTCCCCTCCCTGATGGGGATGATCGCCTTCTGGGCCACGCTCTCCCTGAACATCCCCGACTTCACCCGCTTCGGGGCCGGTCAGCGCGCCCAGATCCGGGGCCAGTCGTTCGGGCTGCCCACCACGATGACGCTCTTCGCCCTGCTCTCGGTCCTGGTGACCTCCGGATCGCAGGCCGTGTACGGCGAGGCGATCTGGGACCCGGTCCAGTTGGTCGCCCGGACCGACAACGTCTTCGGACTCCTCTACGCCCTGGTGACGGTGCTGGTCGCCACGATCTCCGTGAACATCGCGGCGAACGTGGTCTCGCCCGCCTACGATCTGGCGAACCTCGCGCCGAAGCTCATCAACTTCCGTACCGGCGCGCTGGTCACGGGCATCGTCGGCGTGCTGATCATGCCGTGGAAACTCACCGAGACGCCCGAGCTGTACATCTTCACCTGGCTCGGTCTCGTCGGCGGGCTGCTGGGTACGGTCGCCGGCATCCTGATCGCCGACTACTGGATCGTCCGGCGCACGGTGCTCGACCTCGCCGACCTCTACCGGCCCGGCGGCCGCTACTGGTACACGAACGGCTGGAACTGGCGGGCCGTTGTCGCCTTCGTCGTCGGAGGCGTCCTCGCGATCGGCGGATCGCATTCCGAGCCCGGAAAGGGGCCGTTCCCGGCCGACGGACTGATTCCCTTCCTGAAGCCCCTGGCCGACTACGGCTGGGCGGTCGGACTTGCCTCGTCGCTCGTGCTGTACGTGGTGCTCACCGGCCGGGCGGCTGTCACGCCGTCCCCGCCGAGCGGCCCAGCAGGGCGTTGATGCCGAACGTGTCGTCCGGCGCGGGCGTGGCCGTGGGCACCGGCCTGCCGAAGGCGGAGAAGTCCACGGTCGCGTCCGCGCCGCCGCCCTTCAGGGTGAGCCGCAGGGGGTAGGGCTTGCCCGTGGCGGCCACGTACAGCCTCAGCGTCGTGTCGTCGCGCAGCCTGGTCAGCGGCACCACGGGTGCCCTGCCGAGCGTGGTCCTCGCCCCCTTGTTGAGGGTGCCGGTGCCGTTGTCGGCGTTTTCGCTGACCAGCTTCTGGAAGGTGTCGAGATCGCAGGCCTTCGTCAGGGTGAGCAGCCGGGGATCGTTCGCCGAGGCCTTCATGTAGCGGCCGTTCAGGATCGCCGCGAAGGCCTGTCCGCCGTCGGGGACCTGGTTCTTCCAGAAGTCCGCGTCCGGTCTGACCCAGACGGTGCCGCCGCGCTTGATGATCCGCACGGAACCCTGACTGTCGCCGAGGTCCACCGTGCCCGTGCAGTTGTCGTCCCGGTCCAGCGTGAGGTCCAGGGACATCGGTGTGCTGTCCCTGCCGAGATCCCCCCTCGTGCGCAGGTGCATGGAGTGGGCGCCGAGCAGGGCGTCCCGCGAGCGGTCGGCGATCTGCTGGGCGGTGAGCGTGTCGATGTCCTCCGCGTGCGCCACGCCTCCGACGAGGCCGCCGCCGGTGACGGAGAGCACGACCGCCGCCGCCCATGCGGCCGGGCGGGTGCCCAGGTGCGGACCGGTCACGTCGCCTCCTCGAAAGGTCGTGGCGGATCTTTTCGAGCGTACGCCGGGGCGGAGGCCGCCGCCCGATGACGCAACGGCGCCCGAACGTGTACCCAGCGTGACGAAGTGCGGCGTTTTCGGTTAGGCAAGCGGGTGGCCGGTCGCAGGCACACCCGGTTCGTCACGACCGAGAGGGAATCATGAAGAAGTCCATGCGGAGCCTGTCCGGGACCGTCCTGCGAGGAGCCGTCGTCACGGGGCTGACCACGGCGTTCGCGCTCTCCACCGGGCTGGCCGCGGCCGCTGCTCCGGCGACGCCCCCGGGGCTCTCCTGCGAGACCGGCAAGCACGCCGTCGACGACTACACCGGCTACGCGCTGTGCCGGAACAACGGCGGCACGACGCAGACCTTCTGGGTGCACCTGGTCTGCGGCTGGTCCCCGGACGTCGACGGCGAACACGTCACGCTCAGCCCGGGCCAGTCCGGCCAGTCGACCGCGCACTGCGCCGGCCTCGGCACAGGCATCGGCGAAATCACGGTCCAGCCGTAGCCCGCCCCGGGGCCCGCGCGAACCCGGCCCGTCCGGAGTCCGGGGAAGGGACCGGGGCGTCGGAGCGGGCCGCACCCCGCGGGAGGGCCGGGTCCGCAGTATGTTCGTCCGGGCGGACAGGTGCGCGCACCTGACGGTACGAGGGAGGCGGGCAGCACATGTCCTCAGCGCAATCCACCGGAACGGACGCGGCGGCCCCGGCCGGGCTGGCCGACAGCGCGCGGGCCCTGGCGGACGGCACCATCACCGCCACCCGGCTGGTCTCCGCCGCACTCGCCCGGATCGAGGCGAGCCAGGGCACCCTCAACGCCTTCCGGCACCTGCGGGCCGAGGCAGCACTCGGCGAGGCTGCGGAGGCCGACCGCCGGCTGGCCGCGGGGGAGCGGCTGCCGCTGCTCGGCGTGCCCGTCGCGGTCAAGGACGACACCGATGTCGCCGGCATGCCCACCTACTTCGGCTGCGCCGGGGAGCGGCCCGTCGCCGTCGCGGACAGCGAGGCAGTACGCAGGCTGCGTGGAGCCGGGGCCGTGATCGTGGGGAAGACCAACTCCTGCGAACTGGGCCAGTGGCCGTTCACCGAGGGGCCGGCGTTCGGCGCCACCCGCAATCCGTGGAACACCGACCACACCCCCGGGGGTTCGTCCGGCGGTTCGGCGGCCGCCGTCGCCGCCGGACTGGTGCCCGCCGCGCTCGGCTCCGATGGCGCCGGGTCCGTCCGGATCCCGGCGGCCTGGACCCACCTCGTCGGCATCAAGCCGCAGCGCGGCCGGATCTCCGTCCACCCGCAGAGCGACGCCTTCCAGGGACTCACCGTCAACGGGCCGCTCGCCAGGACCGTGGCGGACGCCGCCCTGCTCCTGGATGCCGTGGCGGGAGCGCACCCCGACGACCCGCACCGCCCGCCGCCCGTCGAGGCCCGCGCCGCCGCCCTCCGCGATCCGGGCCGGCTGCGTATCGCCGTCGCCTGGCGGCCCCCGCTCACCCTCACGCGGACCGCGCCCCACCCGGACGTACGACGCGCCGTCACGGAGCTCGCCGAGGCCCTGGCCGCGCTCGGCCACCACGTCGAGGAGGCCAGGCCCCGCTACGGGCTGATCGGCCTCGGCTTCGTGCCGCGTGCCACGGCGGGGATCGCCGAACTCGCCGCCCTGCACCCCGAGCCCGCGCTTCTGGACGCCCGCACCCGCAGCGCGCTGCGCACCGGCACCCGGCTCGGCGGCCGGGTGGTAAGGGCGGCCAGGGAGCGCGAGGTGCGCCAGCACCGCCGGATCGGCGCGCTGTTCCACCCCGCGCGCGGCCGCTCCGGACCGGGATTCGACGTGCTGCTCACCCCGACCACCGCTCTCCCCCCGCCCCGCATCGGCAGGTTCGACGGCCTGAGCGCCTGGCGCACCGACGTGGCGATCACCGAGGCGTGCCCGTACGCCTGGCCCTGGAACGTGCTGGGCTGGCCCGGGATCAGCGTCCCCGCGGGGTTCACCTCCGACGGTCTCCCCGTCGGCGCCCAACTGCTCGGCCCCTCCCGCAGCGAGGAACGGCTGATCTCGCTGGCCGCCCAGTTGGAGGCCGACCGGCGCTGGTACGAGCACCGGCCGCCGCCCGTGCCGCGGGGCGTGCCCGCCCATGGGCCGGGGTCCGTCAGGCCCTGTGAGCCGAGGCGCTGACAGGGCCGGCGACCTCACGCCCCAGGAACTCCAGCAGCGCCGATGTGAAGGCCGCCGGGTTCTCCTCGGCGATCCAGTGCGCCGTGCCCGGTACGACGCACTCGGTCACCCGGTCGGCCACCTCACGCATCATCTCCCCGACGAGCGCCCCCGAGGTGCTCATGGCTCCGCCGACAGCCAGCACCGGCACGGTCAGCGGGCCGTTGCGGGCCAGCGCCGCACGGTTGTCGGCGGCGTCCTGGTCGAAGGCCCGGTACAGCTCGAAGCCCGCGCGCATCGCACCCGGCGCGGAGTAGGCCGCCACATACGTGTCGAAGTCGCTGTCCGTGATCGCCGACGGATCCGAGTTGCGTACCGCGAAGAAGGCCCGGAGGTACTGCCTTTCACGCCCGGCGACCAGCATCTCCGCCACGTCGCGGGCCCCGTGGAAGGCGAAGTGCCATACCCGCGGATCGCTGCGCAGCCGGTCGAAGACCTCGGTGCCGGGCAACGGGGCGTCCACCGCCACCAGATGGGAGACGTCGTCGCGGAACTGCTGCGCGTATGCGTAGGCGACCATCAGCCCGATGTCGTGACCGGCCATCACCACCGGTTCCTGCACGCCGAGATGCTCGTGCAGCAGTCGGTGGATGTCGCGCGCCACCGTCCACTTGTCGTAGCCGCCGGCCGGTCGGAAGGAGTGGCCGGCGCCCCGGTAGTCCGGTGCGACCACCCGGAACCCGGCCTCGGTCAGCGGCCGGATCACCCGGTGCCACTCCCACCAGGTCTGGGGGAAGCCGTGGAGCAGCACGATGGTGCGGTCCCCCTGGCCCGCGGTCACGTAGTGCAGCCGCAGTCCGGGCTCCACATCGGCCATGCCGTGCGTGACGGCGGGCGGGGCCGTTCGGTCCAGGGGCGATGACGGCATGCGAGGGCCTCCTGCGCTGGGTCGGTGGGCCGGACGGCCCCACGACTCCACGGTGCGCCCGGCAACCCATCAGCACAAGTGAAATGATCTATACCTACTGTTAATGTCAGCTACATGCTTGATATGAGGCGCATGCAGGTGCTGCGAGCGGTGGTCACCAGCGGATCGGTCACCGCGGCGGCGGCCAACCTGGGATACACCCCTTCCGCCATCAGCCAGCAGGTCTCGGCCCTGGAGAAGGAGGCCGCCATGCCGTTGCTGGAGCGGGCCGGGCGGGGCGTCCGTCCCACCGAGGCGGGACGGCTGCTCAGCGGTTACGCGGCCGCGCTCGGCAGGACCGTCGCGGAGGCCGAGACGGCACTGGCCGACCTGCGTGAGGGCCGCACCGGACAGGTGGCCGTCCGCTACTTCGGCACGGCGGGCGCTCCGTTGATGGCGCCTGCTCTGGCACGGCTGCGCGCCAGCCACCCCGGAGTACGGTTCGACCTCAGGCTGATCGACCCGGACGACCCGCTGCCGGAGGTGCGGCAGGGGCGGGCCGATCTCGCGGTCGTGGTGCGTCCTGCGGACGGGGCGCCGGCCGGACTCCGGCTGCTTCCGCTGTTCGATGATCCGTACCGGGTGGTCCTGCCCGCAGGCCATCCGCTCGCAGGCCGGCCCGGACTCGCCCTCGGGGACCTCGCCGACGAGCCGTGGGTGGGCAGTGAGCGCTCGTCCGATCCCTGCCAGGCCCTGGTGCTCGACGCGTGCGCGGCGGCCGGATTCAGCCCCGGATTCGTGGTGGAGAGCGGGGACTACGCCACGGCCCTGGGCTTCGTGTCCGCCGGCCTCGGTGTCGCCCTGATCCCGCGGCTCGGTCTGCGCGGTGTGCCCGCGGACGTGGTGGTCCGCGAGGTCCGTGCTCCCGAACCCGTCAGGTCGGTCTGCGCCGCGGTGCGGGAGTCGATGACGCTCCCGCCCGCCGTCCGTGCCCTGATCGACGCCCTCGGCGAGGCCGCGCTGAACCTGGAGCCCGGCCGGGACTGACCTCCGGGCCCGCTACGGCACCCGCGCGGTCCACTCCGCCGTGCCGAACTTGGTGCGGACGAGCTCCTCGGCCCGGTCCTGCTCGTCCCGGGTCACCTTGCCAGTGGTGAGTCCGTGGCGGGTGCGGAACGACTCGATCATGTTGTCGATGACGGCCGGACGGGGGAGGCCGGTCTGCCGACGCAGGGGATCGACGCGCTTCCTGGCGCTCTTGGTCCCCTTGTCGGACAGCTTCTCCCGGCCGATCCGCAGCACGTCGAGCATCTTGTCGGCGTCGATGTCGTAGGACATCGTCACGTGGTGCAGGACGGCGCCCGGCCCGCCGTCGGGACCGACGACTCGCTTCTGCGCCGCCCCGGCGATCTTCCCGACGTCGGTCGCGATGTCGTTCAGCGGCTGGTACCAGGCCTTGATGCCCATGTCGCCGAGGGCTTCGAGCACCCAGTCGTCCAGGTAGGCGTAGCTGTCGGCGAAGGAGAGCCCCGAGACCAGGGACTCGGGGACGGACAGGGAGTACGTGATGGTGTTGCCCGGCTCCACGAACATCGCTCCGCCGCCCGAGACCCGGCGGACGACGCTCACACCGTGCCGTGCGGCGGCCTCGGCGTCGACCTCGTTGCGCAGCGACTGGAAGCTGCCGATGATCACGGCGGGGGAGGCCCACTCCCAGACCCGCAGTGTCGGTGGCCGCCGCCCGGCGGCCACCTCGGCGGTGATGACCTCGTCGAGTGCCATGTGCAGGGCGGGTGCCTGTGGTTCCTCGTGGATGAGCTGCCAGTCGTAGTCGCTCCACTCGGTGGCGTGCGCCAGCGCCCGGCGTACGGCGACGGCGACGCCCTCGGAGGTGAGGCCGAACATCACGGTCGCCGCGGGGAGCGCGGCGTCGATCCGGGCGGTGAGCTCCGCGGTGCCGGTGTTGGCGGGGGCACCCTCCAGCGCCGCGTCGATCGCGAGGATCGCCTCGTCCGGTTCCAGGAAGAAGTCCCCGGCGACCCGTACGTCGCGCAGAGCACCGCCCTCGACCGCCAGGTCCACCACGACCAGCTTGCCGCCGGGGACCTTGTACTCACCGTGCACGGCTTCGTTCCCTTCCGGTGCGCGGTGTGGATCCTGAGCCTGTTGCCCGGTATTCGGATAGACGCGCACATACCTCGCATCGCACTCTAATGCTCGCTCGCGACGGGCGGACACGCAGCCTCGATGCCCCTGGTGAGGCATCGCGCAGGCGCCCCTGGTGCGGCATCGCCAGTGCGACCGTCGCGCCTGCCGTATGCCCGGGGGCCGAACGGGCCGAACGGGCCCCGGATACGGCCCGATGTGTCTGCCGCCTCCGCCGCCGCCCGCCGTTTTGCCAGGCGCAGGCGCCTGCGCCCCTGCCGTGGGCCGCGGTCGCGGACCACGGCAGGGGCGCCTCCGGGCCCGTCCCGTTGTTACCGGCGGGCGGTGCCGGCGGCGACGTGCAGTCGTGCGTCGGCCCAGTCCGCGTGGTCCGAGTCGTTGCCGTCACCGCCGTCCGTCACGCGCAGGGTCAGCCGCCGCACGCCGGTGACGTCGATGTCGAAGGTATGGGCGGCGTCGTCCGGTCCCATGACCTCGCTCGTGCCCAGTACCTTCCCGTCGCCGATGACTTCGAAGACCACGGAGCCCTTGTCCTGCTTCTCCTCGTCGATGCCGACGTCGGCATCGAAACGGTCATAGCCCCCGTCCAGGTCGACCGTCACCTCGGAGGGCGCGTGCGTGCCGAGCCCCTTGTCGTAGCTCCGGTCACCGATGCGCAGCGGGCCCCCGTCGCCCTTGGCCGACTCGCCGTTGGACGTGTCCCGCTCGACCGGGCCCCAGCCGTTGCTCTCCGCCGAGAAGGGGAGATCACTGACGTAGTCGATGCCGGGCGGTGACACGAAGACCCGGGCCTGCCTGTGCAGGCTCAGTTCCGGGGCTGTCGCGCCCGCGGCCGGGTCCCGGTAGGCGACGGTCACCGGTATGTCCGTCCACCCGTAGGCGGGCTGCTCCGGCACGGTGATCCGCCAGTCTGCGGTCAGCGGCTGACCGGTGGCCAGCTCGGCTGCGGTCGCCCCCGGCCCCTCGATGCGCCAGCCGTCCGGGGCCTTCGCACCGATCGTGACATCGGTGACCGGGCCGAACTCGTCGACCGTGAAGCTGCCTTCGAGCTTCACCACCGTGCCGGGACCGGCCGTGGTCTGCCGCGGGTCCACCGTCAGCGTGCCGGAGGGGACATGGTGTACGGGCTCGTCGCAACCGGCCCGGCCGGGTACGGCGCGGCAGACGATCGCGGCGAATCCACCGTTCTCGGCCCCGGGCACCTCCAGGGTGTCGTGGCGAGTGAGCAGCCGGCTCTCCCGGACCAGGCCGTCCGAGCCGTCGCGGACCATGTCGACGCGCCATTTCCCGCCGCTCAGGAAGTCCAGCGGTACCCGGTGGGTACGGGCCGCACCAGCGGCCATCTCACCCAGGAACCAGCGGGCGCCGCTGCGCCGTGCGAAGCCGGCGCTCCGGCCGGGCGCGCTGCCCTTCAGCAGCTTCGTCTCGTCCCAGACCGTCGGCACCTGTTCCAGGAAGCGGGCCAGTTCGGGGCGGTCCCGGTACTCCTCGATGCTGCCCGCGAAGTTCTGCAGACCCGACTCGAATATGACGGACAGGGCGAGTTCGGCCGCATCGGATGTGTTGCGCTGACCGAACTGGAAGCCCATCGGGGTGAAGTCCATCGACCCGACGACGTTACGGGTGAACGGCAGCGTCGCGATGTTGTCGGCCCGGACGTCGCCCTGCTCGGCGCCGTGCACCGCCTCCATCGACATCACCTGCGGCCAGGTGCGCTGGATGCCGTTCGGGATCGTGGAGCCGTGGAAGTCGACGAGGAGTCTGCGCTCGGCCGTGGCTTCGAGTATCTCGTCGTACCACTGATAGCGCTCACGGGTGTCGGAGTCCATGAAGTCGATCTTGAGGCCCGCGGCGCCCCACTTCTTGACCTTGTCCAGCTGGGCGTCACGCTCGGCGGCGGTGTCGAGGTCCGTCCAGGGCATCCACAGCAGGATCTTCACCCCGCGTCGTTTCGCGTAGTCCATGAGCTGCGGCATCCAGTCCGTGGTCTTCCAGCCGTCGTCGACGAGGGCGTACTGCCACCCGTGCGCCGCCGCGTAGTCCACGAACGTTTCCTGCGTCTCCAGGCTGCGCTGGGCCTCGTTGAACCCGGCCAGCCAGGACCAGGCGACCTTGCCGGGTTTGATCCAGGAGGTGTCGCGGATCCGGGACGGCGGCGCCAGGTCGTCGATGAGGGTGGACTCGGTGATCGACGCGAGATCGCCGATGACGGCGGCGCGCCAGGGGGTGGTGAGCGGTCCGTCCGAGTGGACTTCCTTGTCGGCCAGCGCCAACTCATAGCGTCCGGAGCCCTGTTCGTGTACCAGGCGGCTGCCGGAGTACCGGCCGTCGAGGTCCGACTCGGCGAGTACGACGTTCTGGTCGCCCACCTGGAAGAGCGCCGGGTAGCCGTACTCGCCGCTGGCCGCGGAGGCCGCGGTGGTCCGGTCGTAGGGCTGTTCGTGAGGGGCGGCGTAGGTGCTGAGCCAGGCCGGCGAGGAGGCCGGCGGCTGGAAGGCGGAGGCCTCGTGCTCGATGGTGACGCCGTCCTTGCCGGGCAGCACGTAGCGGTACGCCACACCGTCGGCGGCGGCCCGCACCACCAGATCGAGGCGTGCGCCGCCCTTCCCCTCGAAGGCGAACCGTGACTCGTTCATGTGGACGGACCGCCGGAGCTGCTTGCCGACGGTCGTCGTGTACTTCTCGTCGACCACCCGGTCGGTACGGTGCAGCAGGTGAAGTCGCGAGGTCAGATCCGCGTGGTCGGTGACCACCCCGACGGGTGCCGGTTCCAGGACCGTCCGGCCGTCGCGCCGGACGGAGAAGTCGAGCGAGCCGTCGGCCCGGTCGAGGGTGACGACTGCGGTGGGCCCGCCGCGCCGCACGGTCCACGATGTGGCCGCAGGACCGGAATGCGAGTCGACAACGTTGTCAGTCAATGCGCTCGCCTGGCCGGCCGAACCCAGGGCGAGCGCGGCGCTGACTGTCGCGGCCATCAGCGCCATGGGGCCGGTGCGCAGGTTTCGTCGTCTCATTCAGTCCTCCGTATCGGAACCGACCAACTACCAACAGCACCGGACGACTTCGAACAGTGCTGATGCCTGCTTACCGGTCGGAACGAAGCCTGTAAACAGGCTGCACCGGAATCGGTGCACCGCCCCCGGTCCGTGTGGCCCCGGGGGTCGTCCGCCGCCCGCGCTCGGGCCGGGCCGAGACCGAAGAGGAATTGAAACGTTCAATGCAGGCGGATGTTGCCGGGCGTGTACGTGCGCCGATGGGCGACTCGGATGACTTACTTCCTGTGCATTGCCTGAATCGAGGCAACTGGCCTAGCCTGTCGCACGGTTTGAATCGAATCAACAGGGCCCCATCATCTCGGTGAGCTGTCCGGCGTTCGACGCCCGTGAACGAGCACGACGAGCACTGGTCGGCCGACTGGCCGACCGGTCTTCTGCCGAGCGCGCGACGGGCGGACGGGGCCTCCGGCCGTCCTCGGATGCCGCGTCAGGTCCCGTGACGAGTCGTGATGAGTCGTGATGAGTACAGAGAGGACCACCGGCATCTCGTCCGCTCGGCCGAGACGGGTGGCCATTCCATCTCGCAGTCAGGGAGCACCGCATGGTCACGCGTAGAACGTTCCTGTCCGGCTCGGCGGCCGCAGCGGTGGTGGGTGTCGCTTCGGAGCCGGCTGCCGCGGCTCGGACACCGGCCGCTGCCATGCCGGTGCGCCCGATCGACCGGCAGTCCGTCGTGGCCCGCCATCGAGTCGTGCGCGGGAGACTCGACACGCAGAGCCCCCTGCAGGTCGGCAACGGCGGGTTCGCATTCGGTGTCGACGCCACCGGGCTGCAGACGTTCGTCCCCTTCAACACCATGTCCGACTGGGGGTGGCACAGCTTCCCGCTGCCGCCCGGCCAGGAGCCCTCGGACTTCCGGGGCCAGGTCTGGGACACACACGGCCGTCCCGTCGACTACCCCATCCCGGATCCGGACCAGCCCGACCTGTCGTCGTGGCTCTACGCCAACCCGGCCCGCATCAACCTCGGACGTATCGGTCTCGAACTGGCCATGCCCGACGGTCGCGCCGCCGTCGCCGGTGACATCAAGAGAATCCACCAGGATCTCGACCTGTGGACCGGCGTCATCGACAGCCGGTTCGAGATCGCCGGTGAACCGGTGCACGTCCGGACCTGCTGCCACCCCGATCACGACACGGTCGCCGTGGAGATCGACTCGCCGCTCGTCGCTGCCGGACGATTGGCGGTCTTCCTCGACTTCCCGTACGCGGATGGGCAGGAGTTCGCCGCGTATGTCGGCACCTACGGGGCCCCAGACGCCCACGAGACGACGGCGACGACACACGGGCGCAACCACGCCGACATCACGCACCGTCTGGACTCCACCGTCTACCACGCCGCGCTCGCCTGGGAGGGGCACGGGGTGTTCACCGGCCTGGGCTCCACCCCCGGAGAACTCGTCGTCCGCACCGCGCGGTACGGCACCGACGGTCATTGGGGCGACGTCACCGGCAGGCTCGCGCAACTGGTCTCGGACGATTCGCTCCTTCTCCTCGTCAACCACCTGAACCTCGGCGACCCGGCGCCCGGCCTGGCCAAGCGCCTGGAGCTCGGCTACACCTACGCGGGCCAGGACCACGACATCGTCGTCCCCGACGACCAGGAACTGTCGATCGGAGCAGCGGCCAACCGGCATCGCTACCGACTCGCCGGCGACCGCCACACCGATCGGCTCCGGTTCACCTGCACCTTCGCGCCCACGTCGTCCGGGCCGGTGCCCGCGTCGAGCGCGACCTTCGCGGCGAGCACGCGGGCCTGGCGGCAGTACTGGCTGTCCGGCGGCGCGATCGACCTCTCCGCGAGCACCGATCCGCGCTGGACGGAACTGGAGCGTCGCGTGGTGCTCTCCCAGTACCTGATGCGCGCGAACGAGGCGGGCTCGCTCCCGCCGCAGGAGTCCGGGCTCGTCAACAACGGCTGGAACGGCAAGTTCCACATGGAGATGTACTGGTGGCACGGCGCGCACTGGGCGCTGTGGAACCGCTGGCCGATGCTGGACCGCAGCCTGGACGTGTATGAACGCTTCCACCGGACCGCGCGTGAACGGGCGGAGTCCCAGGGCTTCCGCGGAGCGCGCTGGCCGAAGTGCACGACGGCCGACGGGCGTGAGTCGCCGCACGTCATCCACGCCCTGCTGATGTGGCAGCAGCCGCACCCGATCTTCCTGGCCGAGATGGACTACCGGGCGCATCCCGACGAGAGCACCTTGCGCAAGTGGCGCGACATCGTCTTCGACACCGCGGACTTCCTCTCGTCGTGGGCCTTCCGGGACGAGGACACGCGCCGCTGGATCCTCGGCCCGCCCATGCACGTCGTGTCGGAGAACACCGACCCAAGGACGACACGGAACCCGACGTTCGAGCTCGCCTACTGGCGCTTCGGCCTGCGGGTCGCGCAGCAGTGGCGTGAACGGCTCGGCCTGCGCGGGGACCCGGAGTGGCAGCGCGTCCATGACGGGCTGGCACCGCTGCCGGTGCAGGACGGCACGTACGTCCTGCACGAAGGCGTCCAGGACATGTGGACGCGGTGGAACTACGAGCACCCGGCCCTGATCGGCGCGTTCGGCTGGCTGCCGGGCGACGGCGTCGACGTCCCCACGATGGCCCGGACCGCCGAGAAGGTCTTCACCGGCTGGCAGTTCGACCGGACCTGGGGATGGGACTTCCCGATGCTCGCCATGTGCGCCGCGCGGCTCGGACGTCCCGAGGACGCCGTGGACTTCCTGCTGCACCCGGCCGCGGGGTTCCAGTTCGACGACGCGGGCCTGGCGACCGGCGGCCCGTTCCCGTACTTCCCGAGCAACGCCGCGCTGCTGTACGCCATCGCGTTCATGGCCGCCGGCTGGGACGGCGCACCGGACCGGCACGCGCCGGGCTTTCCGGCGGACCGGCGATGGACGGTGCGCTTCGAAGGGCTGCAGCAGGCCGTGTGAGTTCAGGTGGCCCGCCGCGCCGGCCCGCCCCGCCGGGTCACGAGCCGGCGCGGCGCCCACCAAGGGCCGGCCGCACGGACGCGGGCAAGGGGGTCCGGGCGAGGGGGGCAGGCGTACGCCGGCCCCGGCCGGCGGCGCGCCGGGCCGGGGCCGTCCGGTTCCTCAGGGGCGGCCGGTGAGGTATCCGCCCATGGAGGTGAAGTACTCGGTCGCCGGCAGCTCCCGGCCGTCCTCGGTCCGCACCCGGGTGATGGCGAGACCGTGGTTGAGGCCAGTGCGCGCGTCCGCACCCGCGACGATCGCCACTCCCTCGCCCTCGCGGTAGAAGATCCGGCCGGGCGTTCCGCCGTAGCGGCCCTCGGACACGACGGCGGACACCACTTCGAGCCGCTTGCCGCGGTGGAAGGTGAAGGCGTTCGGATAGGGCGAGGTCTGGGCGCGCACCAGACGCTCCAGTGCCTCCGCGGGCCAGTCCCAGTTGATCCGGATGTCCTCCTCGGCGCGCTTGTGGAAGAACGTCGCCTGCGAGCGGTCCTGCCGGGTGAACTCGGTCTGTCCGGAGGCGATCAGGTCCAGGGCCCCGACGGTGACCGGGGCGATCAGCTCGACGGTCTTGTGGAACAGGTCCACGGAGGTGTCGCCCGGCTCCACCTTCACCGCGCGCTGGTCCACGATGTCACCGGCGTCGAGCACCTCGTCCATCATGTGCGCGGTGACGCCGACTTCGCTCTCGCCGTTGATGAGCGCCCAGATCAGCGGTGAGAAGCCGGCGTACTTGGGGAGCAGCGAGTCGTGGACGTTCAGCGTCCCGTGCCGGGGCAGGTCGTAGATCCGCGGGGGGATCCAGGTGCGCCAGTTGTTGGCGACGATGATGTCCGGGGCGGCCTCCTGGAGCAGCTGGAACAGTTCCTCGTCGTCGGGCCGGTTGCGGATGATCACCGGGACCCCGTGCTCCTCGGCCAGGTCCGCGACCGAGTCGCTCCAGATCTTCTCGTACGCGTGCTCGCTCTTGGGATGCGTCACGACTGTCACCACGTCGTGCTCGGAGTCCAGGAGGGCTTGCAGGGTGCGGTGGCCCCAGGTCTGGTAACCGAACATGGCGACCCGCATGGGTTCCTCCTCAGGTGAGCGACTGATCGACGTCAAGTAAAGCAAGCCTTACCTAATGACGCAACGCGCCCTGATTTGAGGCGCGTTAGGTAGGGCGCCGGATGATTAGTCCCTTTTGCCTGGTCGACAGGTCCATCAAAGTCAGGTTAGCTTTACCTAAGTTCAGCTGGCTACCGCTTCCGGTGTGCCCGCGTCCCGTACTTTTCGTCCACGCCTGACAGGCGGCTGTCCCGCACGATGGGAGTGACATGTCACAGGTTGATCCTGGCGACGCACCTCTGATCCACGACCTCATAGGAATCGGCTTCGGGCCGTCCAATGTGGCCATGGCGATCGCGCTCAGCGAGCACAACGCGCGAGTCGGCAGGCAGGAGGCGGTCACGGCTCACTTCTTCGAGCGTCAGCCGTCCTTCGGCTGGCACCGCGGCATGCTGATCGACGACGCGACGATGCAGGTGTCGTTCCTCAAGGACCTGGTGACACTGCGGGATCCGTCCAGTGAGTACACCTTCCTGCGCTATCTGCAGAGCCGGGGCCGGCTGATCGACTTCGTCAACGGCAAGAACCTCTTCCCGCTGCGCGTGGAGTTCCACGACTACTTCGAGTGGGCCGCGGCGAAGGTCGACGACATGGTCTCCTACGGCCACGAGGTGGTCTCCGTCGAGCCCGTCCTGCGGGACGGAGTGGTCGAGTACGTCGATGTGACGGCACGGTCGGGCACCGAGACGGTCGTCCACCGCGCCCGCAACCTCGTCGTCGGCACCGGGCTGAGCCCGCTGATGCCGGAGGGCGTCGAGCGCACGGACCGGGTCTGGCACAACTCCGACCTGCTGGCCAAGGTCGACTCCCTGGAGGGCACCGACCCCACCCGGTTCGTCGTGGTCGGCGCCGGGCAGAGCGCCGCCGAGAACGTCGCGTACCTGCACCGGCGCTTCCCGCAGGCCGAGGTCTGCGCGGTCTTCTCCCGCTACGGCTACAGCCCCGCCGACGACAGCAGCTTCGCCAACCGGATCTTCGACCCGGAGGCGGTCGACGAGTACTTCACCGCCCCGGACGACATCAAGCGCAAGCTGATGGACTACCACGGCAACACCAACTACTCCGTGGTGGACATCGACCTGATCGACGACCTGTACCGCCAGGCGTACCAGGAGAAGGTGCTCGGTACCGAACGGCTGCGCTTCATCAACATCTCCCGGCTGACCGGTGTCCAGGAGACCGGGGACAAGGTCCACGCCACCGTCACCTCCCTGGTCACCGGCGAGGAGAGCACGCTGGAGGCCGATGTCGTGGTCCTCGCCACCGGCTACAGCCCCGTCCAGCCCCTCGGCCTCCTCGGCGACGTCGCACAGCACTGCCACCGCGACGAGGAGGGCCGCGTCCGGGTCGAGCGCGACTACCGCATAGCGACGGACGACGAACTGCGCTGCGGCATCTACCTCCAGGGCGGCACCGAACACACCCACGGCATCACCTCCTCCCTGCTCTCCAACACCGCGATCAGGGTCGGTGAGATCCTCGACTCGGTAGTCGAGCGCGGCCTGAAGAACACCTCGGACGAGCCCCGCCCCCTCGCCGACGGCGTCGCCACGCCCTGATCGCCCCCGTTCCCGGCCCGCCATCGGTCCGTCCCCCCACATATCGCCCTGCCGCCGCCCGTACGGCTGTACGCGGCGTGCTCGGCACGCACAGTGAGAACCCCTTGAGAGGAACATCCGTGTCCACTGGTACACGCACCGCGCTGACGCGGTTCGTCAGATTCGCTCCCCGGGTGGCCGTCGCGGTCGTCGCCGCCGTCGCTCTGGCCGCCTGCGGGAGCGGCGACGACAAGGCCGGGCCCGGTACCCCGGCCGAGGCGGGCGGGAAGTCGGGCACCTTCCCGGTGACGGTCCAGCACAAGTACGGCAGCACGACCATCGAGTCGGAGCCCCGGCGGATCGTCACGCTGGGCCTCTCGGACCAGGACGCGGTCCTCGCGCTCGGCATCAAGCCCGTGGGCGCGGTGGACTGGTTCAAGGAGAAGCCGTACGGCAAGTGGCCGTGGACCAAGGACAAGTGGGGGTCCGACCGGCCGGACATCGTCGGTGAGCGCGACGAGTACAACATGGAGAAGATCGCCGCACTCAAGCCGGACCTCGTCATCGCCCAGTACTCGGGGATGAAGAAGGAGCAGTACGAGACCCTCTCCAAGTTCACCAAGGTCGTCGCCCAGCCCAAGGGCCTGCCCGACTACGGCGCCTCCTGGCAGGTGATGACCCGTCAGATCGGTGCATCACTCGGCAGGAAGACCCAGGCCGAGAAGCTGATCACCGACATCGACGCCCGCTTCGAGAAGGTCCGCGACGAGCACCCCGAGTTCGCCACCAAGACCCTCGCCGTGGCCGACAGCTTCGAGGCCGGCAAGTACTCCGCGTTCACGAAGACCGACCCCAAGTCGATCTTCTTCTCCGAGCTGGGCTTCAAGCTGAAGCCCGAGATCGACAAGCTGGCCAAGCCGGGCTGGAACGCCGCCGAGCTCAGCGCCGAGAAGCTGAACGTGCTGGATGTCGACCGGCTGGTCTGGGTGACCTCCAGCACCGACGCCAACGACCGGATCAAGGCCGAGCCGCTCTACAAGAACCTCGAGGTCAGCAAGGACAAGCGTGATCTGTTCGTGCCGTACCAGGGCCCGGACATCGGTGCCGCTTTCTCCTTCAACACGGTTCTCTCGATCCCCTACGCGATCGACGAGATCGTTCCGCTGCTGACCGCCATCAAGTAGCGCGCGGGGTATCCCGTCCGACGGTGCGCCGGCCCGGCACACCGTCGGACGGGACGTCCTCTCCTTGCCGCACGCCACCAGGGAAAGGCCATTTCGTACGATGTTTGACGCCGAGCCGGACCGGACACCCACCGCCGGAACACCCGTGACCGGCGGGCAGGCCGGGATCTGGCTTGCCCAGCAGATTGAGCCCGACAGCTCCGCCTACAACATCGTGTTCGCCCTGGACCTGCGAGGCGACACCGACCTCGGCCGCCTCGCCGCCGCCGTGCGGCAGGCCGTCGGCGAAGCCGACTGTCTGCACGTCACGTTCACCCCCGGGGACGGCGGCCCGCGCCAGACGCCGACGGCCGTCCCCTTCGACGTGCCCGTCGTCGACCTGCGCGACGCCCCCGACACCGAGGCCGCCGTCGCCGACTGGACGGCCGCCGAACGCGAACGGTCCGTGGACCTCGGCCGGGGGCCGCTCTTCGCCCAGGCCCTGCTCAGGCTGGCCGACGACCGGGTCCGCTGGTACCAGCGCTACCACCACATCGTGCTCGACGGCATGGGCGTCACGCTGATCACCCGCCGGGCCGGTGAGCTCTACACCCTGGGCGAGGACGCCCCTGCCCGCCCCGACCGCTCCCTCACCCGGCTCGTGGACGCCGACCGGGAGTACCGCGCCTCCGCGCAGCACGCCGCGGACCGCGCCTGGTGGCACCAGCACCTGGCCGGCCGTCCCGAGCCCGTACGCCTGGTCGAACGCGGCCCGTCCCTGATGACACGGCGGCTGCGACGCACCGTCGAACTCCCCGCCCGGGACGCCGAACGGCTCGTCGCCGCCGCGGCCGGTGCGGGTGTCAGGCCCTCCCGGCTGCTCGTCGCCGCCGTCGCCGCCTATCTGCACCGCGTCACCGGGGAGCAGGACCTCGTCCTCGGCCTGCCGGTCCACGCCCGCCAGGACGCCGTCTCGGCGGCCGTCCCGGGCATGGTCTCCAACATCGTCCCGCTGCGTCTGACCCTCCGCCCCGGCACCACGGGCGCGGACCTCGTCGCCGATGTCCGGCAGGCGGTGTCCGACGCGGTCGCGCACGGCCGCCACCGCGCCGAGGACCTGGCCAGGGACCTCGGCCTCGTCGGCGGCGTCCCGGATCTGGTCGGACCCACCGTCAACATCCTCCCCGGGGACACCGGATCCGATTTCGCCGGACTGGAGACCGGACTCCGTGGCGAGTGGCTGGGCCCCGTCAGCGACCTGGCCTTCGCCTTCACCCTCTCCGGGAACCGAGACGGTCACGCCGTCACCGTCCACCTCGACGCGGACGCGGACCTCTGTGACGAGGAGACCCTCCGGGACCACGAACGCCGCTTCCTCGCCCTGCTGAACGCCCTCACCGAGGACCTCGACCGGCCGGTGGGTCGCATCGAGCTCACCTCCGCCGCCGAACGGGACCTGCTGCTCGGCGAGTTCGCCGGAGCCACGCGTGAGGTCGACGATCTGTCCTGGCCCGCCGCGTTCGAAGCGCAGGTGCGCCGCTCGCCCGAGGCGATCGCGCTCGTGTGCGAGGACCGCGAGATCACCTACACCGCGCTCAACGCCGCCGCCAACCGGCTCGCCCGCCTCCTCACCTCCCGCGGGGTGCGTGCCGCCGACGTCGTGGCCGTGGCACTGCCGCGCTCCCCGGAACTCGTGGTGGCACTGCTCGCGGTGCTGAAGGCCGGAGCCGCCTACCTGCCGCTGGACGCCGACCACCCCCAGGACCGGACCGCGTACATGCTGTCCGACGCCGGGGCCACCACCCTGCTCACCGTGCGCGAACTCGCCGGCCACCTCCCCGAGCAGGACGCGGCCCGCCTGCTCCTCGACGACCCGGCGACCGCGGACGCCCTCGCCGCGCAGGACGAGAGCGACCCCGGGACCCCGGTCGCCCTGGACCAGGCCGCGTACGTCATCTACACCTCCGGCTCCACCGGCCGCCCCAAGGGCGTGATCGTCACCCACGACGGAGTCGGCAGCCTCATCGCCACGGCCACCGACCGGATCGGCGTCACCGCCGCCAGCCGCGTCGTGCAGTTCGCCTCCGTCGGTTTCGACGTGACGGTCTGGGACCTGATCATGTCGCTGTGCGTCGGCGGCCGGATCATCGTCGTCCCCGCCGAGCGCCGGGTCGCCGGCCGCGCCCTCACCGACTACATCGCACACCACCGCGCCACCCACATGATCCTTCCCCCGGCGCTGGTCTCGGCGCTGCCGCAGGACTGCGAACTCCCCGAGGGCGCCGTCCTCGTCGTCGGCACCGAAGCCGTCCCGAGCGAGCTGATCGCCCGCTGGTCCGGACGGCTCCAGGTTGTCGTCGCGTACGGACTCACCGAGGCGAGCGTCAACTCAACTCTGTGGCATGCCCGTTCCGGCCGGCCCGGCCCCACGCCGATCGGGCGGCCCGACCCGAACACCCGCACCTACGTCCTGGACGCCGCCCTGCGTCCGGTCCCGGCGGGCGCCGAGGGCGAGCTCTACGTCGCCGGGCGAGGCCTGGCGCGCGGCTATCTGGGCCGCCCCGCGCTGACGTCGGAGCGGTTCGTCGCCGACCCGTACGGCGAGCCCGGCACCCGCATGTACCGCACCGGTGACCGGGTGCGCCGGTCCGCCGACGGCAATCTGGAGTTCCTGGGCCGGGCCGACGGCCAGATCAAGATCCGCGGTCACCGGATCGAGCCGGGCGAGATCGAGAGCGCCTTCATGGCCGCCCCCGGCATCACCCAGGCCGCCGTCCTCATCCGAGACGACCACCGGGGCGCCAAGCGCCTGGTCGCCTACCTGGTCGGGGAGGGGGACGCCGCCGCCACCGAGAGCGCCGTCACCGCCGCACGGGCCCGGGTGGCCGAAGCGCTGCCGGACCACATGGTGCCCACCGCCGTCGTCGTCCTGGACGGCCCCCTCCCGCTCACCCCCAACGGCAAGCTGGACAACCGCGCCCTGCCCGAACCCCACTGGACGGCGGCCGGCGGCACGGACACACCCACCGGCCCGGCCGAGACCGTGCTCGCCGCCCTCTTCGCGGAGCTGCTCGGCCTGCCGGCCGTCGGGGTCCGGAGCAGTTTCTTCGAGCTGGGCGGCGACAGCATCGTCGCGATCCAGCTGGTGAACCGTGCGCGCGAGGCCGGTCTCACGATCAGCCCGCGCGACGTCTTCCGGCTCCGCACCGTCGCCGCCCTGGCTCGCGCCGCCGGGCCCGCACCGGCCCCGGCGGCGCTTGACGAGGAGCTGGACGAGGACGCCCTGCCGGTCTCCCCGCTCCAGGAGGGCTTCTTCTTCCACGCCGCGCTCGACGCGGACGGCGCGGACCTCTACCTGGTCCAGGAACTCCTCGAACTGGACGGGCACGTGGACCCGGACCGGCTGCGCGACGCTCTCCAACTGATACTTGACCGGCATCCGTTGCTGCGCGCCTCGTTCCGGCAGCTGCCCGGCGGCGAGGTCGTCCAGCGCCTCGCCGGACGCGTCACCCTGCCCTGGCGTGAAGCAGACACCGCCGACACCGCCCTGGACGACGTGCTCCGCGCCGACCGGGCCGAGCCCTTCATCCTGGACCGGCCACCGCTGCTCCGCGCCACCCTCGTACGGGACGGCGGGCGGCATCGGCTGCTGCTGACGCTGCATCACATCGTCGCGGACGGCTGGTCGGTCTCCGTGCTCCTGCGCGAGCTCACCGCCGCCTACCGGGGCGATGAGCTCCCCGCCCCGGCCGATCCCCGCCCCTACCTCGGCTGGCTGGCGGCCCGGGACCGGGACGGTGCACGTGACGCGTGGCGGCAGGCGCTGACCGGGCCGCCGGAACCGACCCGGCTCTCCGCCCTCGCCGCCGCCCCCGACGACGAACGGGCCCCGGCCAGGCCGGAACAGGTCGACACCCGGCTGCCCGAGGAGTTCACCGCAGCTCTCACCGGGTACGCCCGCGCCCACGGCCTCACCCTGAGCACCGTCGTGCACGGCGCGTGGGCCCTGCTGCTCGGGGCGCTCACCGGCAGCGGCGACATCGTCTTCGGCACCACCGTGTCCGGCCGCACCACCGAGGTCACGGGCCTGGACTCCGCCGTGGGCCTCTTCATCAACACCGTCCCCACCCGCGTCGGGCTCCGCCCGCAGGAGACGCTCACCGAACTGCTGCGCCGCGTCCAGGACGAGCACAGCGCGCTCCTGGACCACCAGCACCTCGGACTGGCCGACATCCAGCGCGTCGCGGGAGGCGGCGAACTCTTCGACACACTCGTGGTGTTCGAGAACCACCCCGCGGCGCAACCGCCCGCCGCCCGGGAGCCGGGTGAGCTGCGCATCACCGGCAACGAGGTCCACGATGCCGTGCACTACCCCCTCGCGCTCATCGTCGAGCCCGGCAACGGCGGACTGCTGCTGCGCTTCAAGCACGACGCCACCCGCTTCGACCAGGTGGCCGTCGCCGTCATCGCCAACCGGTTCACCGCCCTGCTGCGCACCCTGGTAGCCGATCCCGGCCGCACCGTGGCCCGGACCGGGCTGCTGTCCGGGCGGGAGCACGCCCACCTCGCCGAACTCAACGCCACGGAACGGGCCGTCCCCGAGGCCACCCTCGCCTCGCTGTTCGCCGCGCAGGCGGCCCGCACTCCGGACGCCCCGGCCGTCATCTTCGAGTCCACCACCCTCAGCTACGCCGAACTCGACCGCCGAGCAGAGGCGTTGGCCCGGCGGCTGCGCTCACGTGGCGCCGGACCGGAGAGCTACGTAGCGGTCGCCGTACCCCGGTCGGCCGAACTGCTGGTCGCCCTGCTGGGTGTTCTCAAGGCCGGCGCCGCCTATGTGCCCGTCGACCTCGACTACCCCGCCGAGCGCGTCGCGTTCGTGCTCGACGACTCGGGCGCCCGGACGGTCGTGACCACCACGGAAGCGGCCGGAATGCTGCCCGCCGGCCCGGACCGGTTGCTCGTCGACCGGGACGAGGACCTCCCCGGCGCGGACGTCCACGAAGGCCCCGTGCGGCACGCGGGCCCGGACCACCCGGCCTATCTCATCCACACCTCCGGATCCACCGGGCGCCCCAAGGGCGTCGCCGTCACCCACCGGGCCGTGGTCAACCGGCTGGCCTGGATGCAGGGGGAGTACGGGCTCGGCGCGGACGACCGGGTCCTGCAGAAGACCCCGGCCGCCTTCGACGTCTCCGTGTGGGAGTTCTTCTGGCCGCTCATGGAGGGCGCGACCGTCGTCCTCGCCCGCCCCGGTGGCCACCGCGACCCCGGCTACCTGGCCGAGGTGATCCGCTCGCGACGGATCACCACGCTGCACTTCGTGCCGTCCATGCTGGCCGCGTTCACGCAGGCCCTGGACTCCGCCACCGACCGTCCCGACTGGGCGGACAGCCTGCGGAGGGTGTTCTGCAGCGGCGAGGCACTCACCGGCGCACAGGCCGGGGACTGGTCGGCGCTGACGTCCCGCTCAGGGCGGGCCCCGGTCCCGCTGCACAACCTCTACGGGCCCACCGAGGCCGCCGTGGACGTGACCTCCTTCGCCTACGACGGCCACGCCGGACGCACCGTCGCCATCGGCCGCCCGGTGTGGAACACCCGGCTGCACGTCCTGGACCCGTTCCTGCGCCAGGTTCCGGACGGGGTGCCGGGGGAGCTCTACCTCGCCGGTACGCAACTGGCCCGCGGCTATCACGACCGGCCCGGCACGACCGCCGAGCGGTTCGTCGCCGATCCGTTCGGCGGGCCGGGGGAGCGCATGTACCGCACCGGCGACCTGGTGCGGCGTCGCACCGACGGCGTCGTCGAGTACCTCGGCCGCACCGACCGGCAGGTCAAGATCCGGGGCAACCGCATCGAGCTCGGCGAGATCGAGGCCGCCCTGGCCGCGCTCCCGGGCGTCGCCGGGGCCGCGGTGATCGTCCGCGACGGAGCCCTCGCCGGTTACGCCGTGCCCGTCCCCGGCACCGTCCCGGACCAGGAGGCCCTGCGCGCCGCGCTCGCCGAGGTGCTGCCCGCACCGATGGTGCCGAACGCCGTCCAGGTCCTCGACGCGCTGCCACTGACACCCAGCGGCAAGCTCGACCAGAACGCACTGCCCGCCGCCGCACCCGCCCCCCGCACCGGGGGGCGGGCGCCCGGCGACGAGCGCGAGAGCGCCCTGTGCGAGATCTTCGCCGAGGTGCTCGGCACGGAGGGCACCGGCGCAGACGACGACTTCTTCGTCCTCGGCGGCGACAGCCTCAGCTCGATCTCGGTCGCCACCCGGGCCCGCGCGCGCGGCCTGGCGATCGGCCCCCGCGAGGTGTTCGAGCACCGGACCCCGGCCGCCCTGGCAGCCGCTGCCGCACGTTCCGCCGTGGCTCCGGCCGTTCCACCGGCTCCCGAACCGGCCGCCCCGGCCGACGCCGTGACCGTGCCCGCGACCGAGGCGGGACAGGCGGCCGCCGCCCTCCGGGCCGTACTGACGGCTCAGGAGCGGTCCGGCGCCGACGTCGACCCCGCCCTGCGGGCCCTGCTCGCCCAGCTGACCTCCGTCACCGGCCCGGAGCCGGAGGCGCCCGCCCCGCTGGGTGGCCTGGTGCTCTCGCCGGAGGAGAGCGACCACGTCGGCGCCACCGCCGGACTCCCGGTAGCCGACATCTGGCCGCTCTCCCCCCTCCAGGAGGGCATGTACTTCCACGCCACCTACGACTCGGACGAGGCGCTCGACGTCTACCTCTCCCAGGAGACCCTGGACTTCGACCGCCGCGTCGACGCGGACCGGCTGCGCGCCGCCTGCCGGGCGCTGCTGGCCCGCAACACCGGTCTGCGGGCCGGATTCACCGCCGACGGCCTGCCCCGACCGGTCCAGTTCATCGTCGACGGGGCCGAGATCCCGCTCGTGGAGGAGGACCTCTCCGGGCTCTCCGCCGCGCAGCAGCACAGCCGGACCCGGGAACTGCTGGCCACCGACCGCCGCCGGCGCTTCGACCTGTCCGCGCCCCCGCTGTGCCGGCTGCTGCTCATCCGGCTCGGCGACGGCCGGGACCGGCTCGTGGTCACCCACCACCTCATCCTGTGGGACGGCTGGTCCGCGTGGCTGTTCCTGGAGGAACTGTTCACGCTGTACGAACGCGCCGGCGACGCCACCGGGCTCCCGGCCCCCGGCTCGTACCGCGACTACCTCGCCTGGCTGGACGAGCAGGACACCGAGGTCGCCCTCGCGGCGTGGCGCCGGTCGCTCTCCGGCTTCGACGAGCCGACCCTGCTCGCCCCGGCCGGGCGCGATACCGGCCCGGTCATCCCGGCCGACTTCGACACCCTGCTGACGCCGGCGACCAGCCAACTGCTGCGCTCCACCGCGCGCCGGCACGGGCTCACCCTGAACACCGTGCTGAACGCGGCCTGGGCACTGGTCCTCTCGGCGACGACCGGCCGCGCCGACGTGGCCTTCGGCACCGCCGTCGCCGGACGGCCCGCGGACGTCCCGGACGCGGCCGGAATCATCGGCATGTTCCTCAACACCATCCCGGCACGCGTCGCGTTCACCCCGGACGAGCCGCTCCTCGACCTGATGCGCCGGATGCAGTCCGAGCGTGCGGCCGTCATGCCGTACGAGTACGTCGGACTCGGCGCCCTGCAGCAGGAGACGGGCCACCGCCGGCTCTTCGACACGCTCTTCGTGCTCCGCTCGGCCGACGGCGAGGACCGCGCCGCCGAACTGCGGCAGCGGCACGGCATCACCGCCATGTCCAACGTGGACGGCACCCACTTCCCGCTCACCCTGATCGTCACGCCCGGCAGCCGGATCCGGATCACCCTGGCGGCCCGGCCCGACCTGTTCGACGCCGAGGCCGCGACCAGGATCCTCGACCGGTTCACGGCCGTGCTCGGCCGGCTCGCCGAAGGCCTCGCCGCCGACGACGCGGCCGAGGTGCGGACCGCGGGTCTCGACCTGCTGCTGCCCGCCGAGCAGGCAACGACGGCCGCCGCCCAGCGCACCGGCCGCGAACCGGTGCCCGACGAGACCGTCGCAGACCTCCTCGCCGAGCAGGTCGCCCGCACCCCCGACGCCGTGGCGCTCGTCTTCGGCGAACGCGCCCTCACCTACGCCGAACTGGACACCCGGATCAACCGGCTCGCCCGGCTGCTGCTGGCCCGTGGAGCGGGTCCGGAGAAGGTGGTGGCGCTCGCGCTGCCCCGCTCCATCGAGATGGTCGCCGCGCTCTTCGCCGTACTGCGCACCGGCTCCGCCTACCTGCCGCTCGACCTCGACCACCCCGCCGACCGGCTGCGGCTGATGGCACGGGACACCGGACCGCTGTGCCTGGTGTCCACCACCGCCGTCGCCCCGTCCCTGCGCGACGGGGAGGGCGCCGTAGCCCCCGAACTCCTGCTGGACGAACCGGCGGTGGCGGCCGAGCTGGCCGCGCTCCCGGGCGACCCGGTCACGGACGCCGAACGGCCCGGGTTCGCGCACGGGTCGCCGGGCCGGCTGGAACACCCCGCGTACGTCATCTACACCTCGGGCTCCACCGGCCGCCCCAAGGGCGTCGTCACCCCGTACCGCGGCCTGACGAACATGCAGTTCAACCATCAGAAGGAGATCTTCGACCCGGCCATCGCCGCGGCCGGCGGCCGGCGGCTGCGCATCGCGCACACCGTGTCCTTCGCCTTCGACATGTCCTGGGAGGAACTGCTCTGGCTCGTCGAGGGCCACGAGGTCCACATCTGCGACGAGGAGCTGCGCCGCGACGCCGAGTCGCTGGTCGCCTACTGCGACAGCCACCGCATCGACGTCGTCAACGTGACACCGACCTACGCCCAACTGCTCATCGAGGAAGGCCTCCTGGACCGGGACGAGGCAGCCGGGAAGCACCGGCCCGCGCTCGTCCTGCTCGGCGGCGAGGCGGTCCCCGACACGGTGTGGACCCGGCTGCGCCGCACCGACGGCACCTACGGCTACAACCTCTACGGGCCGACCGAGTACACGATCAACACGCTCGGCGCCTCCACATCCGACAGCGGCACATCCACGGTCGGCGTCCCCATCCGGGGCACCCGCGCCCATGTGCTGGACCCGATGCTCCGCCCCGTACCGCCGGGCAGCCCCGGCGAGCTGTACATCGCCGGCACCGGCCTGGCCCGCGGGTACCACGACCGGACCGCGCTGACGTCCGAGCGGTTCGTCGCCGACCCCTTCGGCGAACCGGGCGAGCGCATGTACCGCACCGGTGACCTCGTACGCCAACGCCCCGACGGCCTCCTCGACTTCCTCGGCCGCACCGACGACCAGGTGAAGATCCGCGGCTACCGCATCGAGCTGGGCGAGATCTCCTCGGCCCTGTCCGCGCACCCCGAGGTCGCGCACGCGGCGGTCGTCGTCTCGGAGCGGGCGGGCACCAAGCGGCTGGTCGGCTACGTCGTACCGGAGGAGGGCGCCGGGACCGGCGACACACTGACCGGACGGCTGCGCGACCATCTGAAGGCCGGACTGCCGGACTACATGGTGCCCGCCGCCCTCGTCACCCTGGAGACGCTGCCCCTGACCGTGAACGGCAAGCTGGACGTCCGGGCCCTGCCCGCCCCCGACCTCGCCGGTACGGGCACCGGCCGCGCCCCGCGCACCGCGCGGGAGGAGACGCTCTGCGACCTGTTCGCCGAGGTGCTCGCACTGCCCGCGGGCAGTGTGGACATCGACAGCGACTTCTTCGACCTGGGCGGGCACTCCCTGCTGGCCACCCGGCTGATCGGCAGGGCCCGTACCGCGCTCGACGCCGAGCTGGCGATCAGGGACCTCTTCGAGGCACCGACCGTCGCCGAACTGGTGGCGCGCGCCGCCCGGACCGACGGCGCCGCCCGGCCGGCGCCGACCGCGGGCGAGCGGCCCGAACGGCTGCCGCTGTCCCACGCCCAGCAGCGGCTCTGGGTCATCCAGCAGATCGAGTCCACCTCGGCCGCGTACAACTTCTCGCTCGCCATGCGGATGCGCGGCCCACTGGACCGACCGGCCCTCCGTGCCGCCCTGGCCGATGTGACGGGGCGCCACGAGGCGTTGCGTACCGTCTTCTTCACCGCCTCCGACGGGCAGGTCTTCCAGCGGGTGCTGCCCGCGGACCAGGCGCACCCCGTGGTGGAGTACCTCACGGCCGCCGAGGACGAGGTACCGGGCATCGTCGACACGGTCGTCAGCCGGCCGTTCGACCTCGCCGCCGAACTGCTGCTCCGCGCAACGGTCGTGGAGCTGTCGCCCGAGGACCACGTCGTCGTGCTGCTGCTGCACCACATCACCACCGACGAATGGTCGGACCGGCCGTTCCTGCGGGACCTGACCACCGCCTACACGGCCAGGCTCGAAGGCAGGGCCCCCGACTGGGAGCCGCTGCCCCTCCAGTACGCCGACTACGCCCTGTGGCAGGGCCGGCTGCTCGGCGACGCCGCCGACGGGAACAGCCTGGCCGCCCGCCAGCTCGACCACTGGCGTACGGTCCTGGCCGGCGCCCCGGAGGAGCTGGAACTGCCCACCGACCGGCCCAGGCCGGCCCGCCCGGCGTTCTCCGGCGCCGAACTCGACATCGCCTTCGACGCACCGGCCCACGAAGGTCTGAAGAGGCTCGCCCGGGAATCCGGCGCGAGCATGTTCATGGTGGTGCACGCGGCCGTCGCCGCCCTGCTGCACCGCATGGGCGCCGGGACGGACATCCCCCTCGGTTCCCCCATCGCGGGCCGCGGCGACGAGGCGCTGGACGAACTGGTCGGGTTCTTCGTCAACACCCTCGTGCTGCGCACCGATGTGAGCGGCGACCCCGCCTTCACCGAACTGCTGGCCAGGGTCCGCGACACCGACCTGGCGGCCTTCTCGCATGCGGACGTGCCGTTCGAGTCCGTCGTCGAGGCCCTCAACCCGACGCGTTCGCTCTCCCGCAACCCGCTCTTCCAGGTGATGGTCGGCTACCACGCCCGCACCGGCGATGAACTCCGACTGCCGGGGTTGCGAACGGAGTACGTACCCTTCCGGATCCGCTCCGCCAAATTCGACCTGGTGTTCAGCTTCACCGAGCACACCCCGGCGGACGGCGGACCCGGATCGCTCGGCTGCCGGCTGGAGTTCGCCACCGAACTCTTCGACCGGGAGACCGCCGAACAACTCGGCGAACGGCTGCGCACCCTGGTCGCCGCGATCGTCGCCGCTCCCGGCGAGCCACTGTCCCGGGCCGAGATCCTCTCCGCCGGCGAACGGCGGTCGGTCCTCGAGGACTTCAACTCCACCGCCCGGGAGGTCGACGAGGAGTCCCTGCCGCAGATGTTCGCGCGGCGGCTCGCCGAGCGGCCCGGGGCGGTCGCCGTGGTGGACCGCTCCCGCTCGGTGACGTACGCACAGCTCGACGACCGAGCGGCCCGCATCGCCCGGCTGCTCGCCGCTCACGGGGCCGGCCCGGAGAGCGTGGTCGGGGTGGCCGTGCCCAGGTCCGTGGACATGATCGCCACCGTGCTGGCGACGCTGAGGCTGGGTGCCGCTTTCCTGCCGCTCGACATGGTCCACCCCGGGGACCGGCTCAGCTACATGATCGAGGACTCGGGGGCCGCACTGGTCGTCGGCATCGAACCGGTCGCCGGGAAGATCCCCGAGGTGGCTGGCGTTCCCGTGGTCCTGCTGGACGCGCCGGACACCGCGGCGGCCCTGGACGCCCCGCTCGGGGCGGTCCTGCCGGACGGGCCCGTCGGCCCGGACCAGGCCGCGTACGTCATCTACACCTCCGGTTCGACCGGCCGCCCCAAGGGTGTGGTCGTGCCCCACGAGGGAATCCCCTCCCTCGTGGCCACCGCCGTCGACCGGATGGGCCTGCGACACGACAGCCGCGTACTGCAGTTCGCCTCCACCGGCTTCGACGTCTTCGTCTTCGAGCTCTCCATGGCGCTGTGCCACGGCGGCCGGCTCGTACTCATCACCGACGAGGCCCGGGTCGCGGGACCTGCGCTGACCGGATTCCTCGCGGACCACCGGATCACCCACATGATCCTGCCACCGTCCCTGGTGTCCGCCCTCCCGGCCGGCTGCGAACTGCCCGAGGGCTCCACCGTCCTGGTGGGCACCGAGACGGTGCCACCGGAGCTGTTCGACCGCTTCGGCGACACGGCCCGGCTGATCTGCGCGTACGGGCTCACCGAGGCGACGGTCAACTCGACGCTTTGGCCCGCCCACGAGCACGGCGGCAGCCCGGCCGGCCGGGTGCCCATCGGCCGGCCCGACCCCAACACCCGCGCCTACGTGCTCGACGCGGGCCTGCGGCCCGTCCCGCCCGGAGTGGCCGGCGAGCTGTACGTCGCCGGGCGCGGCCTCGCCCGGGGCTACCTCGGCAAGCCGGCGCTCACCTCCGAGCGGTTCGTCGCCGACCCCTTCGGAGCGCCCGGCAGCCGGATGTACCGCACCGGTGACCGCGCCCGCTGGCGCCGCGACGGCAACCTCGACTTCCTCGGCCGCGCCGACACCCAGGTCAAGGTGCGGGGCTTCCGCATCGAGCTGGGCGAGATCGAGGCGGCACTCGCCGGGCACCCGTCGGTCGCCCAGGCCGCGGTCGTCCCCGACCGCGACGGCGACATCGTCCGGTTGATCGCCTACGCGGTCCCCGAGTCCGGCGATCCGGACCCGCAGGAGCTGCGCGCCCATGTGGCCGGGCTGCTCCCCGAGTACATGGTCCCGGCCCTGGTCGTGCCGTTGGACGGCCCGCTGCCGCTCACACCCAACGGCAAGCTGGACCGCGCCGCGCTGCCCGCGCCCGACTGGTCCGCGATGACGGGCGACGCCCGCCCGGCCGGCCGGACCCAGGCCAGGATCGCCGCACTGTTCTGCGAGATCCTGAAGCTCGACGACGTCGGTGTCCACGACAGCTTCTTCGCGCTCGGCGGCCACTCCATGGCGTCGATGCGGCTGCTGGGCCGTATCCGTGCCGAGTTCGGGGTCGAACTGAGCATCAGGGACGTCTTCGACGCGCTCACCGTCGCCGGACTCGCCGCCGCGCTGGAGGGTGCCGCCGCCGCACGCCCCGCGCTGCGCCCGGCCGGGAAGCGGTCCGGGCCCCTGCGGGCGGCGCCCGTCCAGAACTGGCAGTGGCAGTCCTGGCGCGCCGGAAACGGCGTCGACCACGCGCTGGCACTGCGCTCGACGGGCGGGCTCGACGCCGACGTCATCGCCGCGGCGCTCGCCGATGTGGCGGCCCGGCACGAGCCGCTGCGCACCACGTTCACCGAACTGGACGGCACCCTGTACCGGCGGCCGGCCGAACCCCCCGCGCTGACCGTGGAAACGTGTGCCGACCTGGATGCCCGCCTGGCCGAGATCGCGGGCCGGGCACCGGACGCGGCGACGCGGGCGCCCATCGGGGCGCATCTGCTGACCGGTCCCGACGGCAGCCAGGCCCTGCTGCTGACCATGCACTACCTCGCAGTCGACGAATGGTCCGTGGTCCCGCTCTTCCGCGACCTGGTCACGGCCCACACCGCCCGCGCCGACGGCCGGGCGCCCGGCTGGGAGCCGCTGCCGGTCGGCTACGGCGACTACGCCCACTGGGCGCACGAGACGCTCGGCGACCTCAACGACCCGCGGAGCCCGGGCGGGCAGCAGCTCGACCACTGGCGCCGGACGCTGGACGGACTGCCGGAGCACCTCGCCCTGCCGGCCGACGGCCCCCGCCCGGCCGGCCCGGACACGGGCACGCGGCCCGGGGACCACATCGCCTTCGTCCTCGACGAGGAGCTGCACGCCGCGGTGGACCGGCTCGCCCGGGCCACCGGCACCAGCATGTTCATGGTGCTCCACTCGGCCCTGGCGGCGCTGCTCACCGGGCACGGCGCGGGCACCGATCTGCCGATCGGCACGATGGTCGCCGGACGCACCGACGACCAGCTCGCCGACCTGGTCGGCTGCTTCTTCAACACGGTCGTGCTGCGCACCGACACGGCCGGTGACCCGAGCTTCGCTGAACTGCTGACCCGGGTACGGGAGACGACGCTGAGCGCCCTCGACCGGCAGGACGTGCCCTTCGACGAGGTCGTGCGGGCCGCCGGACTGTCGCCCCGGGGGCCGCAGGTCATGGTGATCCACCACGAACAGGCCGACGCCGAACAACTCGAGGGCGGCATCGGCTCACTGGAGGCCGTACCGACCGGCGTCACCCGGGCCGAGCTGACCCTCAGCTTCTACGAACCGCGCGGCGACGGCCCCGTGCACTGCGCCCTGATCCACGCCACCGATCTGCTGGGCGCCACCAAGACCCGGCAACTCACCGACGAATACCTGGAGTTGCTGCACCGCGTGGCAGCTCATCCGGAACAGCCGCTGTCCGAGCTGTTCACCGCACCGTCCAAGAGGAGTGACAACGCATGACGACCAACCCGTTCGAGGACCCGCAGGGCACCTTCCTGGTCCTGGTCAACGACGAGAACCAGCACTCGCTGTGGCCCGCCTTCGCCGAAGTGCCGGCCGGGTGGCGGACCGTGTTCGGCGCGGACACCCGTGAGGCCTGCCTCGCCCACGTCGAGGAGAACTGGACCGACCTGCGGCCGGCCAGCCTCGTCGCCCTCCAGGGCTGATCAGCACATACGCCGCCGCCCCTCGGTGAGAACATCTCACC